>NZ_FYEC01000011.1:0-115721 GCF_900187635.1 Pseudomonas sp. Irchel 3H3
TTCGATATTGATTTGGGGGGTAAACCGGCAGGACGCCGGTTTAGCCGCACTGGGCCAGGGAGGGCCCATTGCGGCGGCCCCCCAAATCAATGTCGGAGTACGGGCATGCCGAGCCTAAGCGAGGCACCAAGTGGTGGGGCAAAAGCGTTTTGCTTACTTTTGCGCTGTTCAAAAGTGAGCCGCTGTAAAAGCGGAACCATAGGTGGTCGTTACCGCAGAAATGGATATGTACGCGGTCTAATCCAACACCCCAGAGGCCCACAGGTGCAACGTCGCACCACAGCTGTGTAGAAACCTATGCCCATCGCGGGCAAGCCTTGCTCCTACACCACCTGCTCCGCCCGAAGAATGTCGCGCATGAAGCGTTCCGCCGGCAACGGGTGGCCCAGCAGGTAGCCTTGCAGCGAATCGCAGCCCAACTGGGTCAGGAAATCCTGCTGCATGTCGGTTTCCACGCCCTCGGCAACGATCCGCAGCCCCAATGCCTGGCCCAAGGCAACGATGGCCGAGACGATCGCGGCGTCATCGCTGTCGCGCTCCAGGTCGCGCACGAAGCCGCGATCGATTTTCAGCTCGTTGGCGGGCAGGCGCTTGAGGTACATCAGGCTCGAGTAACCGGTGCCAAAGTCATCAATGGACAGGTCGACACCCATTTCCGATAGCTGATTGAGCACCGTCATGCTCGCGTCCGCGTCGCTCATGGCCGTGGTTTCGGTGATTTCCAGGGTCAGGCTGTTGGCAGGCAGGCCGTGGGTAGCCAGGGCCTTGGCGACGCTGTGGACCAACTCGGTGTGACAGAACTGCAGCGCCGAGAGGTTCACCGCGATGCGCCAGTTGGTGTAGCCCTGCAGATGCCAGAGGCGCATCTGCCGGCAGGCTTCATTAAGCACCCAATCGCCAATCGGGATGATCAAGCCGGTTTTTTCCGCCAGCTCGATGAACTTGTCCGGCAGCAGCATGCCCTGGGTCGGGTGCTCCCAGCGCAACAGCGCTTCGGCCCCCACCGGATGACCGTTGCTGGCATCGAACTTGGGCTGGTAATACAAGCGGAACTGATCCTGTTCGAGCGCGTTGCGCAGGTCCTGCAGCAACTGCAACTGGCGCCGCGCGTTGTTGTTCATCGACACATCGAAGAAGCGATAGCCGTTCTTGCCAGTACCCTTGGCGTGGTACATCGCCGCGTCGGCGTTCATCAACAGCTCTTGCGCGGTGTGGCCGTTGCCGGGATAGACCGCAATGCCGATGCTGGCCGAGATCTGCAGATCGTGCTCACCGACCCGGAACACCCGGGAAAGCAGGCCCACCTGGCGCGCTGCCAGGCGCAGCGCATCGTCCGGCTCGTGCAGTTGCACCAGCAACACGAACTCGTCACCGCCGATCCGCGCCAGGGTGTCCTGGCTACGCAAGTCCTCGCGCAGGCGCACGCTGACCTCACGCAGCAACTGATCGCCCATGTGATGCCCGAAGGCATCGTTGACCGGTTTAAAGCCGTCCAGGTCGATGAACATCAGGGCAAAACAACCGCTTTGTTCCTGCACCATGAGCATGGCCTGGTCGATGCGGTCGGCCAGCAACACCCGGTTGGGCAGCCCGGTCAGGGTGTCATGCAGCGCCAGTTGGGTCAGTTCGCGGTTGGCCAGGGTCAGGGAATTGGCCAACTCCGAGGTGCGCGCCTCAAGGCGCGCGTCGAGAATCGAAGTCAGCAAGGCAATGCTCAGCACCGCCAACGTGGTCACCAGCACCAGATTGTCCAGGCCCTTGCCGCTCAAACCATCGACCGCCGCACCGCAGAAGCTGCCATCGGCAAAGCGTGCCGCAGCCATCCCGGTGTAATGCATGCCGACAATGGCCAGGCCCATGATCACCGCCGCCCCACCACGGGCGAAGCGCACATAGGGCGTGTTCTGGCGCAGGCGGAAGGCGATCCACAGCGCTGCGGCAGAGGCCCCCACCGCAATCAACAGGGAGGCGCCGAACAGACTCGGGTCATAGTCGATGCCAGGGGTCATGCGCATGGCTGCCATGCCCGTGTAGTGCATGGCGCTGATGCCCGTCCCCATGATCAAGGCACCAAACCCCAACTGCCAGGCAGGTAACTGGGGTTGGCTGACCAGCCACAGGGCAAAACCGCAGGAGAGAATGGCGATCAGCAGCGACAAGGCCGTGATGCCGAAGTCATAGCCCAGGTCGATCGGCAAACTGAAGGCCAGCATGCCGATAAAGTGCATGGACCAGACTCCGACGCCCATGGCCAGTGCACCGCCGACGGTCCACAGGCGAGCAGCCCGACCCTTGGCCGTAGCGATACGCCCGGTCATGTCGAGGGCGGTGTAGGACGCCAAAACAGCCACGCAGAGCGAAATCAGGACCAGCGCAGGGGAATAGTTACCGATGAGCATCAGACTTCTCGACTATGCCCTGGCTGAAGCGTCCGTGCACCCTGGGCGAAAGTTGCCGATTGTACTGATTCCAAGGGCGAAAGCACCTGCAAAGTAATCAAAAGGCCACCAGCGCGACAGAAAGACTGTAACAAGCTCGACAAGCCCTTACGGAGCCTAGGTCATTGGCTTTCAGCGGGTATCAATTGCCCGTCCCAACCGCCGCCCAACGCCGCAATCAACTGCACGCTGGCGATCAGTCGGCTCTGCTGCAAGGTCAGCACACTGCGCTCGTTGCTCAAGGCCGTGGCCTGCACCACCACCACGTCGAGGTAGGCGATCAAGCCGGCCTTGTACTGGTTCTGGATCAGGCGCAACGACTCCCGGGCGGCATCCAGCGCCTGCTGGCGCACCACGGCTTCGTCGCCCAGGACCCTGAGCTGGACCAGGTAGTTTTCTACCTCGCGAAACCCGTCGAGGACGGTCTGCCGGTACTTGGCCACGGTCTGGTCATACAGCGCCTCGTTGCGATCGACTTCCGCCGAACGCTGGCCGCCATCGAACAGTGGCAGGTTGAGCTGCGGCCCCACCGACCAGAAACGGTTGGGCAAGCTGATCAGGTCGGTCGAGGTACTGCTGCTGTAACCACCGGACAGGCTCAGGGTCAGGTCCGGGTAGTAGGCGGCCTTGGCCACGCCGATATTGGCGTTGGCAGCAATCACCGAGCGCTCGGCCGAGGCAATATCCGGACGCCGTTCGAGCAATTGCGAAGGCAGGCCCATCGGCACTTCGGGCAAGTCCGGGATGTCCTGGGTTTCGGCCAGGGTGAATTCGACGGGCGCCTGGCCCATCAACACCGCAATGGCGTTCTCGAACTGCGCGCGCTGCCAGATCAGGTCGATCATGTCGGCCTGGGTGCTTTTGAGCTGGGTCTGGGCCTGGGACACCGCGTCCTTGCCAGACACCCCGGCGCGGTACTGGTTTTCGGTCATTTTCAGCGAGCGCTGGTAGTTTTCCACGGTGGCCTGCAGCAGGCGCCGTTGCTGATCGATGACCCGCAGTTGCAGGTAATTCTGTACCAGCTCCGATTGCTGGCTCAGGCGCATGGCCGCCAGGTCCGCAAAGCTCGCCTCGGCGCTGGCCTCGTTGGCCTCCAGGCCGCGGCGCAGCTTGCCCCAGACATCCGCTTCCCAACTCACCCCCAACTGCGTGTTGTAGGTGTTGCGGATGCCACTGCTGGAACTGCTCAAGGATGAACTGCTGCTCCCCGTGCCCTGGCTGGAGCGGGTTTTCCCGGCGCTCAGGTCAATCGTGGGATAGAACGCGCCCCGCGCGCTGGCGACCAGGGCCTGGGCCTGACGGTACTGGGCCTCGGCCTGGGCGACGGTCTGGTTGGAGCTGTTGAGTTTTTCCACCAGGCCATTGAGCTGCTGATCGCCATACAGCTCCCACCAGGCGCCACGGGCCAGGGAATCGCTCGGATTAGCCTGACGCCAGCCCTGTGCCTGCTTGTACTGGGCCGGTTCTGCGACGCTGGGGCGCTGATAGTCCGGGCCGACGGCGCAGGCACTGAGCATCAGGGCGCTGAGGGAAAGGCTCAGCAATCGCGAGCCACGGGCCGTCACCAGGCGCTGGGGCGACAGGCAGTCGCGATTGAGTGGGTAACGGTCAGTCATAGCGCGGTTTCCAGAGCAGCATCGGTACGAACCCCACGCCAGCGGTTGACCCGGTGGCGCAAACGGTCGAGATAGAGGTAGACCACCGGGGTGGTGTAGAGCGTCAGCACCTGGCTGAAAATCAGCCCGCCAATGATGGTCAGGCCCAGCGGCTGGCGCATTTCCGCGCCCTCGGCACTGCCGAGCAGCAAGGGCAAGGCGCCGAGGATGGCGGCCAGGGTGGTCATCAGGATCGGGCGCAAGCGCAACAGGCAGGCGCTACGAATCGATTCCAGCGGCGCCAGGCCCTGATGGCGCTCGAGTTGCAGCGCCAGGTCGATCATCAGGATGGCGTTTTTCTTCACCACGCCGATCAGCAGGAACAATCCCAGCAATGAGATCAGGCTGAACTCGCCGCCCAGCACATAGATCGACAGCAAGGCGCCGACCCCGGCGGACGGTAGCGTGGAGAGAATGGTCAGCGGGTGCACGTAGCTTTCATACAGCACCCCAAGCACCAGGTAGACCGCCAGCAAGGCGCCGAGGATCATCCACGGCTGGCTCTTCTGGGTCGCGGCAAAGGCGTCGGCGGTGCCGGCCATCTTGGCGATCACTTCCTCTGGCAGGCCGAGCTTGGCGATCGCCCGCTCGATCGCGGCCCCGCCCTGCTCCACCGTCACGCCTTCAGCCATGTCAAAGGCGATGCTCTCGGAAGCAAACTGCCCTTCGTGGCTGACGCGGTCGTTTTCCAGGCTGTTTTCGTAGTGGGCAATGGCCGACAGCGGAATCCGCGCGCCGGTCGAGGTGATCACTTGCACCTGGTTGAGGGTGATCGGGTCCTGGGCATATTTGGGATTGACCTCCATCACCACCTGGTACTGGTTGAGGCTGTCGTAGATGGTGGAGATCTGCCGCTGGCTGTAGGCGTTGTTGAGCACCGAGGTGACCATGGCCATGTCGATGCCCAGGCGCTTGGCCTGGTCCCGGTCGACCACCAGTGTCACTTGCGCCGCACCACTGCCCTCGCGGGCGTCGATGGCGGTGAGCTCCGGCAGGGCCTTGAGCGCCGTCACCACTTTCGGGTACCACTCACGCAGCGCCGACAGGTCACCGCTTTGCAGGATGTAGCTGTATTGCGACGACTGCTGCTCGCGGCCACCGCCAAACTGCAGGTCCTGGTCGGCCATCAGCATCAGTTGCGCGCCGGGCACCTTGGGCATTTCCTTGCGCAGGCGCTCGATGACTTTCTGCGCCGACAGGTTACGTTCCTTGATCGGCTTGAGGCGCACCAGCATGAAGGCGTTGTTGGTACCGTTGCTGCCGCCGATGAACCCAGCGACGCTTTCCACCGCATCGTCCTTGAGCACCGCGCGGCGGAAGATCTCCATTTTCGGCTGCATCACGCTGAACGACAGCCCATCGTCACCGCGCACAAAGCCGATCAGTTGGCCGGTGTCCTGCTGTGGCAGGAAGGTCTTGGGTACCACCACGTACAGCGCCACGTTGACGCCGATAGTGATGAACAGGCTGAACAGGGTCAGCCGCGGATGGCGCAGTACCCAGTCCAGGCTGCTGGCGTAGTACTTGACCATCCAGTCGTTGGCCTTGCGGCTGCCGCGCTGCAGGCGGTTTTCCTGGCCTGGGGTATGGGGTTTCAACCAGCGGGCGCAGAGCATCGGGGTCAGGGTCAAGGACACCACCAGCGAGACCACGATCGAGGCGGCCAGGGTGATGGAGAATTCGCGGAACAGGCTCTCGATAATCCCGCCCATGAACAGGATCGAGAGGAACACCGCCACCAGCGAGACGTTCATCGACAACAGGGTGAAGCCGACTTCCTGGGCCCCCAGGTACGCCGCTTTCATTGGGGCGATGCCATCGTCGATGTGCCGGGAAATGTTCTCCAGCACCACGATGGCATCGTCCACCACCAGCCCGGTGGCCAGGATCAACGCCATCAGCGACAGGTTGTTCAGGGAAAAACCATAGAGGTACATCACCGCAAAGGTGCCGACCAGCGACACCGGGACCGCCAGCGTCGGGATCAGCGAGGCGCGGAAGTTGCCGAGGAACAGGAACACCACCAGGATCACCAGCCCCACGGCAATCAGCAGGGTCATTTCCGCTTCGTGCAGGGTGGCTTTGATCACCGGCGAACGGTCCATCGCCAGGTTCAGCTTGACGCTGGCCGGCAGCACCGCCTGCAAGGCCGGCAATTGCGCCTTGATCTCGTCGACCGTCTCGATGATGTTGGCGCCGGCCTGGCGGTTGATCACCAGCAGCACTGCCGAGTCGTCGTTGAAGAAGCCGCTGTTGTAGCGGTCCTCGACGCCGTCGCTGACCTTGGCCACGTCACTGAGGCGCAACGCCGAGCCGTTCTGGTAGCGGATGATCAGTGGTTCGTAGTCCTTGGCCTTCTCCAACTGGTCGTTGGCCTGCACCTGCCACATCCGCTGATCGTCTTCGATCGAGCCTTTGGGCCGGCGCACGTTGGCGTTGGCAATGGTGTTGCGCACGTCATCCAGGGCCACGCCGTACTGGTTGAGCAACTGCGGCTCGAGCTCGATGCGCACCGCCGGCAAGGAGCTGCCGCCGATCTGCACTTCGCCCACGCCCGGCACCTGGGACAGGCTTTGCGAGAGGATGGTCGAGGCCAGGTCATACAGCTGGCCTTTTTCCAGCACGTCCGAGGTCAGCGACAGCACCATGATCGGCGCCTGGGACGGGTTGACCTTCTTGTAGGTGGGCATGCTGCGCATGCCGCTGGGCAACAGATTGCGCGAGGCGTTGATTGCCGCCTGCACTTCCCGCGCCGCGCCATTGATGTCGCGGTCCAGGTCAAATTGCAGGATCACCCGCGTCGAGCCCTGGCTGGAGCGGCTGCTCATGGTGTTGACCCCGGCGATGGCGCCGAAGGAGCGCTCCAGCGGGGTGGCCACGGTGGAGGCCATCACCTCGGGGCTGGCACCCGGCAGGCTGGCCTGGACCACGATCACCGGGAAGTCCATTTGCGGCAGTGGCGATACCGGCAACAGGCCGAAGCTGACGCCGCCCAGGAGCATGATCGCCAGGCTCAGCAGCATGGTCGCGACCGGGCGCTTGATGAAAGGTCCGGACAGGTTCATGGCTGTTCTACCGACTCCAGGCGCTCAGGCGCGGGCCGCCAGCGCCGGCCAAGGCGGTCGAAGTACAGGTAGATCACCGGCGTAGTGAACAGCGTCAGCACCTGGCTGACCAACAGCCCGCCGACCATCACCAGGCCCAGGGGCTGGCGCAGCTCCGCGCCGGAACCGGTGGCCAGCATCAGCGGCACCGCACCGAACAGCGCTGCAAGGGTGGTCATCAGGATCGGCCGGAAGCGCAGCAGCGCCGCCTGATAGATCGCCGTCGCCGGGTCCATGCCCTGGTTGCGCTCGGCCTCGAGGGCAAAATCGATCATCATGATCGCGTTTTTCTTGACGATACCGATCAGCAGGATGATGCCGATGATCGCGATCATCCCCAGGTCATTGCCACTCAAGAGCAACGCCAGCAAGGCCCCGACTGCCGCCGAGGGCAAGGTCGACAGAATCGTGATCGGGTGGATGTAACTCTCGTAGAGCACGCCAAGCACGATGTACATGGTCACCACGGCCGCCAGGATCAGCAGCAAGGTACTCGACAACGAGGCCTGGAATGCCTGGGCCGCACCCTGGAACTGGCTCTGCACGCCCAGTGGCATGCCGATGTCCTTTTGTACCTGCTCGATCAGCTCCACCGCCTGCCCCAATGCCACGCCGGGCGCCAGGTTGAACGACATCATCACCGCCGGGAACTGGCCGATATGGGCGATCGACAGTTGGGCCTGGCGTTCCTCGATGCGCGCCAGGCTGGACAATCGAACCTGGCCGCCGTCGGTGGTCTTGACGTGGATCTGCTCCAGCGCCTGCGGGCCGATCTTCTCGCCATCCTTGGCCTGCAGCACCACGCGGTACTGGCTGGCCTGGGTGTAGATGGTCGAGATCTGCCGCTGGCCGAAGGCGTCGTACAGGGCATCGGTGATGTTGGCCACCGACACGCCGATGCGCGAAGCCGCGTCGCGGTCGATTACCAGGTACACCTGCAGGCCCTTGTCCTGCAGGTCACTGGCGACGTCGGTCAGCTCCGGCTGGTGGCCCAGGGCTTCGACCAGGCGGCCGCTCCACAGGCTGAGCAACTCGGCATCCGGTGACGACATGCTGAACTGGTACTGGGTGCGACTGACCCGGTCTTCGATGGTCAGGTCCTGCACCGGCTGCATGAACAGGCGAATGCCCACCAGCTTGTCCAGTTGTGGCTGCAAGCGGGTGATCACCTGGGCTGCGCTGAGGTCGCGGTCCTTGTGCGGCTTGAGGTTGATCAGCAGGCGGCCGCTGTTGAGCGTGGCGTTGTCGCCGTCCACGCCTATATAGGACGACAGGCTTTGCACCGCCGGGTCTTGCAGGATGATCTTGGCCAGTTCCTGCTGGCGCTGGCTCATGGCGGCGAAGGAGATGGACTGCGGCGCTTCGGAAATCCCCTGGATCACCCCGGTGTCCTGCACCGGAAAGAAGCCCTTGGGCACGATCATGTAGAGGAACACAGTGAGAGCCAGGGTACCGATGGCCACCATCAGGGTCAGTGGCTGGTGCTTGAGCACCCACTGCAACTTGCGTCCGTAGGCGGCGATCATCCAGTCGATGCACGCGCCGCTGGCACGGTAGAAACGGCCCTGCTCTTCAGGCTTGGGCTCAGGCTTGAGCAAGCGTGCACACATCATCGGCGTCAGGGTCAGGGACACCACCAGGGAAATCAGGATCGCCACCGCCAGGGTGATGGCGAACTCGCGGAACAGCCGCCCGACCACGTCGGCCATGAACAGCAGCGGAATCAGCACCGCGATCAGCGACAAGGTCAGGGAAATCAAGGTGAAACCGATCTGCTTCGCGCCCTTGAGTGCCGCCTGCAGCGGGCTGTCGCCCTCCTCGATGTAGCGCGAAATATTCTCCAGCATGACGATCGCATCGTCGACCACAAACCCCGTGGCGATGGTCAGGGCCATCAGGGTCAGGTTGTTGACCGAAAAACCGGCCAGGTACATCACCCCGAAGGTGCCGATCAACGACAGCGGCACGGCAATCGAAGGGATGATGGTGGCGCTGACGCGGCGCAGGAACAGGAAGGTCACCATCACCACCAGGGCGATGGCGATCAGCAATTCGTGCTGCACGTCGGTGACCGAGGCGCGGATGGTCTGGGTGCGGTCGGTCAGCACCGTGACATCCAGCCCGGCTGGCAGATTGTCGGTGATGCTCGGCAGCAGCGCCTTGATTCGGTCAACCACCTCGATCACGTTGGCCCCCGGCTGGCGCTGGATATTGAGCAGCACCGCCTGGTTTTCGTTGGCCCAGGCCGCGAGGCGCTCGTTCTCGGCGCCATCGACGATCTGCGCGACATCCTTGAGCCGCAATGGCGCGCCATTGTTGTAGGCAAGGATCAGTTCGGCGTAGTCCTTGGGCGAGGTCAACTGGT
Organism: Pseudomonas sp. Irchel 3H3; assembly: GCF_900187635.1. NCBI lineage: Bacteria > Pseudomonadati > Pseudomonadota > Gammaproteobacteria > Pseudomonadales > Pseudomonadaceae > Pseudomonas > Pseudomonas sp. Irchel 3H3. Next base: position 9,563 of record NZ_FYEC01000011.1, read on the forward strand.
CGTTGGCGTCGAGCATCGACACCCGGGTCGGGCCGTCGAAGTTGCCCTTGGGCTGGTTGACGTTGGAAGCGGCAATCAGGGTGCGCACATCCGACAGGTTCAGGCCGTTGGCCGCCAGGGCCTCGGGGTTGACCTTGATCCGCACCGCCTGGCGTTGTCCGCCGGCGATGCTGACCATGCCGACGCCGCTGATCTGGGCGATTTTCTGCGCCATGCGCGTATCGACCAGGTCGTTGAGTTTGGGCAGCAGCATGGTTTTGGAGGTGATCGCCAGGGTCAGCACTGGGGTGTCCGCCGGGTTGACCTTGTTGTACACCGGCGGTGCCGGCAAATCGTTGGGCAGCAGGTTGCTGGCGGCGTTGATCGCGGCCTGCACCTGTTGCTCGGCGACGTCCATGTTGATGTCGAGGTTGAAGCGCAGGGTCAGCACCGAAGCGCCGCCGGAGCTGGTCGAGGCCATCTGGGTCAGCCCGGGCATTTGCCCGAACTGCCGCTCCAGGGGCGCGGTGACCGCACTGGTCATTACGTCCGGACTGGCGCCGGGGTACAGGGTCATGACCCGGATGGTCGGATAGTCCACCTGGGGCAGTGCCGAGACCGGCAGCAGGCGATAGGCGATCAGGCCGGCCAGAACGATGGCCAGCATGCTCAGGGTAGTCGCGACCGGACGCAGGATGAACAGGCGGGAGATGTTCATGCGCCGCCCTTATGCGCCTTGCCATTGGCCTCTGGTGCAGGCGCGGCATCGCTCGCCTGGCTGTGGAGGTTGTCGGCCGGCGCGGCCGGGACCTGGTTGCTGTCGTTGACCACCTCCACCTCGCTGCCCTCTTTCAGGCGATCGGTGCCTTCCAGCACCACCCGGTCACCTGGCTTGAGGCCTTCCTTGATCACGGTGTTGTCGCCGTCGGTGGCGCCGATTTTCAGTGGGCGAATGGTGACTTTCCTGTCGCCATCCAGGGCGTAGACAAACGTGCCGTTGGTGCCGAACTGAATTGCCGCCGAGGGCGCCAGGATCACCCCCTTGAGGGTGTCAGCGAGCAAACGCACGTTGACGAACTGATTGGGAAACAGCGCCTGGTCACGGTTGTCGTAGCGCGCCTTGAATTTCAAAGTGCCGGTGGTGGTGTCGATCTGGTTGTCCAGGCTCTGCAGTACGCCGGTGGCTTGCAACTGGGTGTCGCCACGGTCCCAGGCCTCGACCGGCAGCTTGGCCCCGGAGCGGTAGCGGGCCAGCACGACGTCGAGGCTGTTCTCCGGCAAGGTGAAGGCCACGCTGATCGGTTGGGTCTGGGTGATGATCGCCAGGGCCGTGGTGTCGTTGGCCGCCACCAGGTTGCCGACGTCCAGCTGGCGCAGGCCGACACGCCCGGTAATCGGCGCGCGGATGCGGGTGAATTCAAGGTTGAGCTTGGCGTCGTTGACCGCCGCCTGATTGGTCTTGACCGTCCCCTGGTACTGGCCCACCAGCGCGGCGGCGGTATCCAGGGTCTGCTTGGCGATGCTGTCCTCGGCGTACAGGCCGCGGTAGCGTTCCAGGTCCACCAGGGCGTTTTTCAATTGAGCCTGGTTCTGCAGCAGGGTCCCTTCGGCCTGGAGCAAGGCGTTCTGGTACGGGCGCGGATCGATCTCGGCGAGCAGGTCGCCGGCCTTGACCATCTGCCCTTCTTCGAAGGCGATCTTCACCAGTTCGCCGCCGACCCGACTGCGCACATTGATAGTGTTGAGCGCGGTAACAGTGCCCAGGGCCTTGTAGTACAGCGGGAAATCGCCGAGTACCGCTGGAGCCACCCGCACCGGAACCGCCCCCGCCGCGCCACCGAAACCCGGGCGCATGCCACCTGCCCTGCCGGTATGGCCGGCCGCCGCCTTGGATGCCGGGGCATCCTTGCTGGCGGAGCTGCTGGGCCAGAATTTCCAGCACAGGCCGCCAACCAGCAGCAGGACCAGCAGGCCGAACAGCCAGCGACGAGAATTACGGGAAGCGGAGGATTGCATGGAGTGATTAACCATTGGGCGCGTGGGCATCTTTATACGGGAGGCTGAAAGATAAGCACTAGAGGCCTTTTAGCAAAGCGCCTTTACCGGCAATTTACCTTCAGCTGACTTTTGCGAGTGTTTGCTAAATTACTGAAGCACAAATGAAAACGGCCTGGACAGAGCCAGGCCGTGAATAATTGTAAAGCCTATTACTTGAGAACGGCCAACGCTGCTGCGTAGTTAGGCTCTTCGGCGATTTCTTTCACCAGCTCGCTGTGCAGCACGTTGTCGTTTTCGTCCAGCACCACCACGGCACGGGCAGTCAGGCCTTTGAGTGGGCCGTCGGCAATCGCTACGCCGTAGTTTTCGATGAACTCGGCACCCCGCAGGGTGGACAGGTTCTGCACGTTTTCCAGGCCTTCGGCGCCGCAGAAGCGGGCCTGGGCGAACGGCAGGTCAGCCGAGATGCACAGCACCACGGTGTTGGCCACGTCATTGGCCTGGGCGTTGAAGGTGCGTACGGAGGTCGCGCAGGTCGGGGTGTCGACGCTTGGGAAAATGTTCAGCACTTTACGTTTGCCGGCGAAGTCCGCCAGGGTCACGTCCGACAGATTGCCGGCAACCAGGGAAAAGGCTGGTGCCTTGGCACCGGCTTGTGGCAGTTGGCCGTTGACCTGGACTGGGTTGCCTTTGAGAGTGACTTGAGCCATGAACAGTATCCTTATTAATGCAGTGGTTATGAACAATCGTCTGGTGTTGCGAGGAGCCAAAGTTAACCACGAATGTGCCAGTGAGCCTACCCCAGCAAGCTGTCAGACAATTCATCGCAATGACCGCGAAACACACCCCTGGAACTGGCGCGAACTGCGGCCGCTTTGAACATTTCATCCCTGAAATGCCAGCTGCAGACCTCACGGATCGTCAACGCCCAAGACTCGACTTCAGCTGTTGAGGCTTCACCGCACATTCCCCGCTTAATCCAATGAATCCAATGAATTTCCTTGGAAAAATTTAGGAGAACTGCGACACATATCGAAATATTTAATGACGACGAGCGGTCGTTACCGTGTTTAATGCTAACCAAGCCTGACGCGTCCTACGGCTCTCCAGAATAAATACTACAAAGCAATCGACCATCAAGCCCTGACGCGATGGTCGAGCCAACAGGGATATGAAGGAACGATGTCAAAGGGAATTTCAAGCAGCGTCCTGCTGCTGGCCGTCACACTGCTGCCTGCTGCTGGTGCGCTGGCCGACAACGCCGAGACCGCCAACAAGAGCAACAACCCGCTGAGCCTGGCGCCCGGCGCCAACCTTCAGGACTACTACACCCCGCAACTCTTCGACAGCAACGCCCACACCAACGATGCCTTGTTGCGCGGCACCTTGCCGATGGCCGCCAATGACTTCATCGCAGTCCCGCAGTTGCTGCGCGCGACCCTGCCCATCAGCACCCGCCCCGATCCACACAGTGGCTACAGCACCGGCATCGGTGATCTGAACCTGTTCGACATTTTCCTGCTCAAGACCGAAGGCGTGCAGTTGGGCATCGGCCCGCAGATCACCGCGCCGACCGCCGAACAGGATGAGTTGGGCACCGGCAAATGGCAGGCTGGCCTGGCCGCCGTGGCCATCGATGCGACGCCCCGTGGCCTGCTGGGCGCACTGGTGCAGTATCAAAGCTCGTTCGCTGGTGACCACGACCGGGCACACGTCGAAACCGCCACCTTGCAGCCTTTTCTCATGCACAACCTGGAAAAAGGCTGGTACCTGCGCTCCACGGGCACCTGGACCTTCGACCTGAAGAACAACACCCATTACATCCCCATCGGTTTTGGTGCGGGCAAGGCCTGGAAATCCGGCAGCAACATCATCAACGCCTTCGTTGAACCGCAATGGACGGTCGAGCGCAAGGGTGATGGCCTGCCGCAGTTCACGCTGTTTGCCGGCATCAACGTGACCTTCGGCAAATAACCGCGCGACCCACAGGACAGTGCCATGACTTTTGCAAAACCGACCCGTCTGTTGCTCGCTGGCGTCTCGCTGCTGCTCTGCGCCAGCGCCTGGGCCGATTTCACGGCCAGCCCCGAAGAGGCCCGCGGGATCGCCAAGGAGGCCTACCTCTACGGCTTCCCGGTGGTGGAGATGTACAAGACCCTGTACACCCAGGCCGTGGACAAGACAGGGGCGAATTTCAAGGCACCGTTCAACCGTATCGGCAACACCGCCAAGGTGTTCACGCCCAAGGACACTGCGTTCGTCACCCCCAACTCGGACACCCCCTACTCCTTCGTGTGGATGGACCTGCGCGCCGAACCGCTGGTCCTGACTTTGCCGCAGATAGCCGAGGAGCGTTACTACTCGGTGCAACTGATCGACCTCTTCACGCACAACTTCGCGTACCTGGGCACCCGCAGCACCGGTAACAAAGGCGGACACTTCATGGTGGTCGGGCCGGATTGGAAAGGCCAGCAACCGGTCAACATCGATCGCGTGGTGCGCAGCGAAAGCAACATCGCCTACGCCCTCTATCGCACCCAACTGTTCGATGACAAAGACCTGGAAAAGGTCCGGAAAATCCAGGGTAACTACAAGGTTCAGACCCTGAGCCAATACCTCAAGCAACCGGCACCGGCGACCCCGGCGAAGATCAGTTGGCCGAAACCGACCGCCAGCATGACCGACAGCCCGGAGCTGTTCCGCTACCTGAATTTCATGCTGGCCTTCGCCCCGGCCCAGGACTCCGAGAAAGACCTGCTCGCGCGTTTCGCCAGGATCGGCGTCGTTGCCGGCCAGCCGTTCGACCTCAAGGCCCTCAGTGTCGAACAACGCAAGGCCCTGGACGATGGCATCAGTGACGCCAAGGCCGAGTTCGCCACCTTCAAGAAAGACCAGGTGGACACCCACCAGGTCATCAGCGGCGACTTCTTCGGCACCCGTGATCACCTGAACAACAACTACCTGTACCGCTACGCGGGCGCCAACATGGGCATCTTCGGCAACTCCGCCGATGAAGCGGCGTATATCGGTTACTTCGTCGACAGCAGCGGCAAACCGGCCAACGGCGCCAAGCACAGCTACACCCTGCACTTTGCCAAGGACCAACTGCCGCCGGCGGATGCCTTCTGGTCGCTGACCCTGTACGACGGCAAGAGCAAGCTGCTGGTAGCCAACCACCAGCAACGCTACCTGATCAATTCACGCATGCTGCCCAACCTCAAGCGCGATGCCGATGGTGGCTTGACCCTGTACGTGCAGCACTCGGTGCCCCTCAAGGAGCAGCGCAGCAACTGGTTGCCAGCCCCCCACGGTCCGTTCTTTGCGGTATTGCGCTTGTACCTGCCCAAGCCCGAAGTCGCCAATGGCCAGTGGAAACAGCCAGCACTGACACCGATCAACTGATCAAGCCGGCCCAGCCGAATTACCTTCTGCAAGGAGCACACCGATGGGTTTTACCTCCAAACTGGGTCGCTTGGGCGTCTTCACCCTGGCGTTGACACCTGTTCTCGCCGCTGCCGACAACGCCCGGGACTGGCAGAACCTGCCGACCGACCTGAACATGGTCTTCGGCTATTACAACCGGATCGACAGCAACACCCCGATCGACACCGCGTTGCCGCTAGACGGCCTGTCGGTCAATGCCGACCTGTACATCGCCCGATTTGCCCGCTCGTTCGCCATTGACGGGCGCAACAGCGCGATCCAGGTCCTGCAGCCTTACGCCGACATCTCCGCCTCGTTCGACAACGCCGAGTTCTTCAAGGGCACCAAGCGCAACGGCGGCATGGCCGACACCCAGGTAGTGCTGGTGCACAACCTCTTCGGCGGCCCGGCGCTGACCCAGGAGGAGTTTGCCAACTGGACCCCGGAAACCTTCCTCACCGGCGCACTCTGGGTCACCGCCCCCACGGGCGACTATGACAAGAACCGGGTGATCAACATCGGCGCCAACCGCTGGGCCTTCAAGCCGGAAATTGCCTTTGGCACACCAATCGGCCCGACCTGGCTGGAGCTCAACACCTACGTCTCGCTGTACGGCGACAACGATGACTACCACGGCGACGGCACGCTCGAACAAAAGGCCCTGTACGCCATTGAAGGACACTACAGCTACACCTTCAACCGTGCGCTGTGGGCATCGCTGGATGCCACCTACAACCGCGGCGGCGAAACCCGGATCAACGGTGACTGGCAGGACAACAAGCAAGAGAACGGCATCCTCGGCGCCAGCCTGGGTTTCATGCTCTCGCCGCAGTTCGGCGGCCTGATCGCCTATTCCGACACCGTCGCCGAACGCAGCGGTTCGCCGGACGTCAACACCTGGACCCTGCGTCTTCAGTACGCCTGGTAAGAGAGAGCTGAGCGATGGGATCTTCAAGGATACGTCCGGGTCCAGTCTTTGGCCATTCACCGGGATGATCTTATTAGTGGTAGTTGAAACTTGGGTCTATCGTTTATCCCGGTTATGCCAACGTTCATGTTTTAACCCGTCTACGCAAAGGACCGTCCCATGACAGCGCTTAATGACATCAACGCCCTGCAAGCCAGCATTGCCGAAGCGGTACTTGGCCAGGATCAGGTCATCCGCCAGATCATGCTCGGTCTCTTGGCCAACGGCCACCTGCTGCTCGAAAGCTTGCCTGGACTGGCCAAGACCCGCACCGTCAAGGCGCTGGCCAAGCACCTGGATGCGAAGATGAGCCGGATCCAGTTCACCCCTGACCTGCTGCCCTCCGACATCACCGGCGCCGAGGTGCTGCACCAGGTCGACGGGCAGAACCAGATCCAGTTCCAGCCAGGCCCGTTGTTCGGCAACCTGATCCTGGCGGACGAGATCAACCGGGCCCCGGCCAAGGTCCAGGCGGCGCTGCTCGAAGCCATGGAAGAACGCCAGATCACCGTAGCCGGCAACAGCCACGTGCTGCCTGAGTTGTTTATCGTGGTCGCGACCCAGAACCCGATCGAGCAGGAAGGCACCTACCCGCTGCCAGAAGCGCAGATGGACCGGTTCCTGATGAAGGTCCTGCTGGATTACCCGAGTGCGGACAACGAAAGCCAGGTCCTGCGCCTGCTGCGTGAAGAAGAGCAGGCCCAGGGCGCCAAGACTGCGGCGCCAGCAGGATTTGCCCTGAGCCAGGAGGTGATCTTTGCTGCGCGTCGTGAAGTCAGCGCGGTCAGTGTGGCGCCGGCCATCGATCGCTACCTGATCGATTTGATCAATGCCACCCGCCACCCGGCCGACTACGACGCCGACCTCGGCCGCTGGATCGCCATCGGCGCCAGCCCGCGCGGCGGCATTGGCCTGGATCGCTGCGCGCGCGCGGATGCCTGGCTGCAAGGACAGGACTTCGTCACCCCGGACAATGTGCGCGCCGTGGTCCATCCGGTGCTGCGCCATCGCCTGCAATTGAGCTACGACGCCGTGGCCGATGGCGTGACGGCCGATCAGGTGCTCGACCGCCTGCTCGACAAAGTCGCGGTCCCGGCTTGAGGTGATGCCCATGAACACTCAGGAACTGGATGGCCTGGTGTACGTGTCGCTGGCGCAATTGATGGCGCTGCAGTACCAGGCCGCCGACTTGAGTTTCCTCGCGCGCCAGCCCCAGGGCAGCATCCTGGCGGGCAACCACGCCTCGCGTCTGCGCGGGCGTGGCCTGAATTTCGATGAACTGCGCCGCTACCAGCCCGGCGATGACCTGCGGCACCTGGACTGGCGCGCCTCCCTGCGGACCGGCAAACCGGTAGTGCGCACCTTCACTGAGGAGCGTGATCGTCCGGCGCTGATCCTGGTCGACCAGCGCATGTCGATGTTCTTTGGCTCCCAGCGCAGCTTCAAGTCGGCCCTGGCCGCCGAGCTCGGCGCGCTGGCGGCCTGGATGGTCTTCAATGCCGGCGACCGGGTCGGCGGTCTGGTGTTCAACGATCAGCGGATCGACAGCATTGGCCCGTTGCGCAGCCGCAAACGGGTCGAGGCGCTGTGCAATCGCATCGCCCAGCAGAACCAGGAACTCAGCGCCCACAACCCCGATCGCGAAGGCGAGGACCAACTGGACAAGGTCTTGCAGCACTGCCTGGCCGTGGCCGGACACGATCACCTGATCTGCATCATCAGTGACTTTGCCGGCGCCGGTCCGCGCACCCTGCAACTGATGCGCCAGCTCAGCGCCCACAACGATGTGATCGCCATGCAGGTCTATGACCCACTGGCACTGAATCTGCCAAAAAACGGCCACCTGCTGGTGACCCAGGGTCAATTGCAGGTGGAACTGGCGGTGGCCCAGCGGCAGGTCCATCAGCCCCTGGGGGACTTCCTCAGCGGCCGGCTCAAGGATGTCGCCAGCCTGCTGCGCCGCAGCCAGGTGCCCTTGATGATGTTCAGCACCGCCCAGGCAGCCCATGAACAATTGCGCGCCGAACTGGGCAAGCTCGGAGGTCGGCCATGACTGCGCACGTCCCCAGCATCGAGCAACTCACTGAATTGGGCCTGCCAGCGCCGGTCAGCTATCTGCCGCAAACCTGGGGTTGGTGGCTACTGCTCGGCCTGCTGCTGGTGGGATTGCTGGCGTGGGCCGGCCGGCGCTACTGGTTATGGCGCCGGGACCGCTATCGACGTGAAGCCCTGGCACGGCTGGCGGAACTGCAACGCAGCAGTGACCCATTGGCCGCCCTGCGCGAATTGCCGGAGCTGCTCAAGCGCGTGGCGCTGTCGATGCCTTCCCGGGGCTCCAACGACTGCAATGCAAATACTAATGTGGGAGCGAGCTTGCTCGCGAAAGCGGCCGCTCAGTCGACATCCAGGGTGAATAGTCGGGCGCCTTCGCGAGCAAGCTCGCTCCTACAGGTTGCGGCTCTGGGCGGTGAGGATTGGCAAGCATTTCTGGTGCGACACAGCGCGCAGCCGTTACCCGCCGATTTCAGCCAGCAACTGGCAACGCTGGCCTACGCCCCGGATACAGTCCTGCTGGCGTTGCCGGCAGCGCAGCGAATTCAGCTGTTCAGCACCTGCAAACACTGGGTGGAGCATCATCATGTGGCAGCTTGATTACCCCTGGTTGTTGCTGCTGCTCCCGCTCTGCTGGCTGGGTTATCGCTTCCTGCCCGACTACCGCGAAGCGCGCAGTGCCGTGCGGGTGCCGTTTTTCGCCGCCATGAGCCGCGCCGTCGGCCAGGCGCCGAGCCAGACCGGCAGCCGCAGCAATCGCTGGCAACTGGCCCTGAACCTGCTGGTCTGGACGTTGCTGGTGGTGGCCGTGGCGCGCCCGGTGCTGGTGGAAAAACCTATCGAACGCCAGCAACCGGTGCGCGACCTGATGCTCGCCATCGACATTTCCCAGTCCATGGAAACCACCGACTACAGCGATGCCAATGGCCGGAAAATCGATCGCCTGGCAGCCGTCAAGGAAGTGGTCCACGGCTTCATCGATCGCCGCAAGGACGACCGCCTGGGGCTGATCGTGTTCGGCAGCGGCGCCTACCCGCAAGCACCGCTGACCCTGGACCATGCCAGCCTGGCGCTGTTGCTCGATGACACCGGCATCGGCATGGCCGGGCCCAATACCGCGATCGGCGACGCCATTGGCCTGGCGTTGAAGATGCTCGACCAAGCCCACGAACAGGAAAAAGTCCTGATCCTGCTGACCGATGGCAATGACACCAGCAGTGCGATCACCCCGGACCACGCCGCCAGCATGGCCGCGGCCAAGGGCGTGGTGATTCACACCATCGGCATCGGCGACCCCAACGCCGACGGCGAAGCCAAGGTCAACCTGCAAGGCCTGCAGCAGATCGCCACGGCCACCGGCGGGCGGTTCTTCCGCGCCGAAGACCGCCAAGCCCTGGATCAGGTCTACAGCACCCTCGACCAGATCACTCCCCATCAGGTGCAGCACTTCAGTCACCAGCCCAAGCGCGACCTGTTCTGGATTCCCCTGGGGGCTGCCATCGCGCTGCTGGCCGTCTATCACCTGCTCGCCCTGCTCTGGCCTCGCCTGCGCAGCGCCCCATCGCGCCAGGAGGCTTGAGATGGAGATCAACCTCAGCGACTTGCACTTGCTGCGCCCGCTCTGGCTCTTGCTGGCACTGTTCGGCGCCCTGCTGCCGCTGCTCTGGCGCCGCAGCCGCGACCTGCGGCGACGCCTGGGCAGCAACATTGCCCCGCATCTGCTGCCGCACCTGCTGATCACCCCCGAGGACAGCCATCGCCTGCGCCCGGTCCATCTGGTCTGCGCCACCTTGGTGCTGGGTGCCATCGCCGCAGCCGGCCCGACCTGGGAGCGCGATCGCCCGGACTTCCTGGAAAACCGCGCGCCGCTGATCATCGCCCTCGACCTGTCGCCCTCGATGGACGCCAGCGATGTCCAGCCGACTCGCCTGGAAGCGGCCAAACACAAGCTGCATGACCTGGTCCAGCGCCGCAGCGGCGCACGCACCGGGCTGATTGCCTACGCCGGCAGCGCCCACCTGGTGCTCCCACCGACCGATGACCCGGCGCTGCTCGACAGCTTCATCCAGGCGCTGGGCAGCGAGTTGCTGAACAAACCGGGCAAGGATGTCGCCGGCGTGATCGAACAGGCCAAGCGCTTGCTGGTGGCGGAAAAAGCCCCAGGCACCCTACTGCTGATCACCGACGGCGCCGACACCAGCCAACTGGGCAATCTCGACAAGCTGCTGGACAACAGTCAGTTGCAGGTGCTGGTGCTGGCCGTGGGCAGTAGCGATGGCGGGATCATCACCGACGCCAACGGCCAGCCCCGCACCGACAGCAATGGCCGCCCGACCCTGGGCAGTTTCGATCAGGCCGCCCTCAAGCAACTGGCCGACGCCACCGATGCCCCGTTGGGCAGCCTGACCCTCAACGACGACGACCTGGACTGGATCGAGTTGCATGCCCAGCAACATTTCCAGAATGCCAGCGCCGAACAGCGTGAACTGCACTGGAAAGACGCCGGCTACTGGTTGTGCTGGCCGCTGTTGCTGCTGGCCTTTTTCAGCGTGCGCCGGGGCTGGAGCCTGAACTGGGCGGCGGCACTTCTGCTGGGCCTGGGCTTGGGTCTGCAGGCGCCAGAGAGCCAGGCCAACGCCCTCACCGACGCGTTTTTCACCCGCGACCAGCAAGGCCGCTGGGCCTTCGAGCACCAGCACTTTCCCGCTGCCGCCCAGTTGTTCCAGGACCTGTACTGGAAGGGAATCGCCGCCTACAACGCCGCCGACTATGACCTGGCACTGGCCAGTTTCGCCCGTCTCGACACGCCCCAGGCGTACTTCTACCTGGGCAACATCTATGTGCGGCGCTTCAAGTTCGACCAGGCGATTGCCGCCTACACCCAGGCATTGAAGCTACAGCCACAGTTCCCCGAGGCGACGGCCAACCTGGCGCTGGCCATCGCCCTGGAAAAAGACACCGACAGCGCGCAGCAGAACACCCCGGAGGTCAAGCCCGACGAAGTCAAATACGACAAGCCCAAGGGCAAGGGCCAGAGCAAATCGCTAGAGACCCAGCAGGCGACTTCCGATGAGCTGTGGCTGCAGAACCTGACCACCTCGCCGGCCAAGTTCCTCAAGCAAAAGTTCAGCCTCCAGGATCAGGCGGGCAAGCCATGAGCAGCAGACTCGCGAAGTGTTTCACCGCCAGCGGCGCCCTGCTGCTGTGCCTGTTGACCGGCCGTGTGCTGGCGGCTGAACCCGAACTGCGGGTGCAGGCCCAACTGCAGCCTGGCGCTGCGGTGATGGTGGGCGGCGTCGTGCAATTGCAGATCGATGTGCTGACCGACAGCTGGTTCACCAGCGCCCCGACCCTGCCGGAGCTGAAGCTGCCGGGCGCGTTGGTGAGGCCGCCCAACGGCGAAGCCCAGCACACCACGCAGACCCTGGAGGGTAAAACCTTCTTCGGCATGCGCTACCTGTACCTGATCACCCCGAACCAGGCCCAGGGCTTCGACATCCCGGCATTGACCGTACAGGCCACGCCCGGCCAGGCCAGCCAGCCACTGAGCGCGCAAAGCCAACCCCTGCACTTCATCGCCCAGCAGCCTCCCGGGTTCAAGCCCGGCGAAGCGGTGTTGGTGGCCCAGGGCGTGCGCTTGACCCAGGTACTCCAGCAGTCATCGCCGACACTCAAGGTCGGCGACACCCTCACCCGCCAACTGACCCTGCAGGCCGACGGTGCATTGGCGATGGCCCTGCCAGCGCCGCCCCTGGGCGAGGTCGACGGCCTCAAGCGCTACCCCAAGACTGCGCAAGTCAGCAACCTCGACGATGGCCGCGGCCACATCAGCGGCGGCCAGCGCATCGACAGTGTCGCCTATCAGGTGCAACGCCCGGGACACTACAGCCTGCCGGCCATCCAGATGCACTGGTGGGACACCAGCACTCAACAGGCACGTAGCGCCGAAGTTCCGGCAGTGACCTTCGAAGCCGCGGCCAACGCCAGCTATCGGCCGGTGTTTTCGATTACCCAGGACCTCAAGCAACTGGGGCAACAGGGCCGCTTCCACCTCTCGCGGCACTGGCTGGTGCTGGTAGCGCTGCTGGCAATACTGGCCACCGCCAGCTACCTGTTGCAGCCCTGGTGCCTGCGGGCCCGGCGCGCCCTCCAAGCGCGTCGCAACGCACGCCATGCAGCCCGACTGGCTTCTGCCGACTACGCCTGGAAGCAGATCCCCGAACAACTCGACGGCCAGCCGCCGCATTTGAGCGCGCTGTACCTCTGGGCCCGGCGCAACCGCCTGGGCCTGGGGATCGGCGGCCTGGGCAACAACGTGCAGGCGCTGTTGCGTGGGCGGTATGGGCGCCAGCCGGCGGAAAACCAGGCATTGCCGCAATTCAAGCAATCCTTGGCTACGCTGCATGATCAGGCGGTAACTGCCAACGCGACGCACTCATCGGCCTTGCGCCCCTTGAACCCCAGTCACGATAAGGACTTTTCATGACGAACCACGCTGCCCCCCGCCAACGTCACGCCTTCAAGCTCCTGCTGAGCCTGGCCCTGAGCCTGCCGCTCCTGGCAGTGGCGGCCGAGCCGCTGCCCTCCTGGAACGATGGCCCGTCGAAAAAAAGCATCATCGAATTTGTCCAGGCCGTGACCACCGAAGGCTCCAAGGACTACGTCAAGCCGGCCGAGCGCATCGCCGTATTCGACAACGACGGTACGCTGTGGAGCGAACAGCCGATGTACTTCCAGGTGCTGTTCGCCCTGGAGGAAGTCAAGCGCATGGCGCCCCAGCATCCGCAATGGAAAACCGAGCAGCCGTTCAAGGCGGTCCTCGAGAACGACCACCAGGCCCTGGCCGCCAGCGGCATGGATGGCCTGATGAAGATCATCGGCGCGACCCATACCGGGATCACCACCGCCGCCTTCATGGATAACGCCAAGACCTGGCTGAGCCAGGCCCGCCATCCGAAGACCGGCAAGCCCTACACCGAGATGATTTTCCAGCCGATGCTGGAGATGCTCGACTACCTGCGCAGCCAGGACTTCAAGACTTACATCGTGTCCGGCGGTGAAGTCGAGTTCATGCGTGCCTTCGCCGAGCAGGTCTACGGCATTCCACCGGAGCAAGTGATCGGCACCACCTTTGCCACGCAGTTCCAGCTCAATGGCAACGACGCTTCGATCCTGCGCCTGCCCAAGCTGGCCCACAACGACGATGGCCCGGGTAAACCGGAAAGCATCCAGCAGGTCATCGGGCGCCAGCCGATTCTCGCCTTCGGCAACTCCGACGGTGACCTGCAAATGCTCCAGTGGACGGCTGCCGGCCCCGGTAAAAGGTTCATGGGCCTGGTCCACCATACCGATGCAAAGCGTGAATGGGCCTACGACCGGCAGTCGAACATCGGTCGCCTGGACAAGGCCCTGGATGAAGCCAACAAACGCGGCTGGAGTGTCGTCGACATGAGCACCGAATGGAACCGGATCTATCCGTTCGACACCGGCACAACTGAGCAAAAGAAGTAAAAGACGTAGGCAGGATCGCAGTAAACGTTCGTCGTACTCCAACACGACTCCAGTAAGCACAAGGAGCAAGTCAGATGACTCGCATACAAAAGTGGCTGCCGAAATTCGCCCTGGTGGCGACTTCGGTCATGGCCATCTCGGCGACCGCCGTGGCGGCAGAAAAACCCAACATTCTGGTGATTTTCGGCGATGACATCGGCCAGACCAACATCAGCGCCTATTCCATGGGCGTGGTGGGTTACAAGACGCCGAACATCGACCGGATTGCCAAAGAAGGCATGATGTTCACCGACTACTATGCGGAGAACAGCTGCACCGCCGGGCGCTCATCGTTCATCACCGGCCAGACGCCATTGCGTACCGGCCTGTCGAAAGTCGGTGCCCCGGGCGCCAGCGTTGGCCTGCAGGCCCGCGATATCACCATCGCCCAGGCGCTGAAATCCCAGGGTTATGCCACCGGCCAGTTCGGCAAGAACCACCTGGGCGACAAGGACGAGTACCTGCCGACCAACCACGGTTTCGACGAGTTCTTCGGCAACCTGTATCACCTCAACGCCGAAGAGGAGCCAGAGCGCCCTTACTGGCCCAAGGATGATGCCGAGTTCGTCAAGGCCAACTCCCCGCGTGGCGTGATCCACAGCTTCGCCGACGGCAAGATCGAGGACACCGGCGCGCTGACCACCAAGCGCATGGAAACCATCGACGACGAAACCACCGCCGCCGCCCAGGCGTTCATCGAGAAACAGGCCAAGGCGGACAAACCGTTCTTCGTCTGGATGAACACCACCCGCATGCACTTGTTCACCCACGTGCGTGAGTCGATGAAGGGCCAGAGCGGCATGCCCGGCAACGACTATGCCGATGGCATGATCGAGCACGACGGCGACGTCGGCAAACTGCTGAAAACCCTCGATGACCTGAAAATCACCGACAACACCATCGTCGTCTACACCACCGACAACGGCCCGAACCAGTTCTCCTGGCCGGACGCGGCGACCACGCCGTTCCGCAACGAGAAGAACTCCAACTGGGAAGGCGCTTATCGCGTACCGGCGATGATCCGCTGGCCGGGCAAGGTCAAGGCTGGCGAAGTGTCCAACGAGATGTTCTCGGGCCTGGACTGGTTCCCAACCCTGCTGGCTGCCGCTGGTGATACCGGGGTCAAGGACAAGTTGCTCAAGGGCTGGGCGCCAGTCGCCGGTGGCAACAGCTTCAAGGTGCACCTGGACGGCTTCAACCAACTGCCGTACGTAACCGGCCAGCAACCCAAGGGCGAGCGTAAGGAGTTCTACTACTTCAACGACGACGGCGTGCTGGTGTCAATGCGCTTCGGTAATTGGAAAGCGGTGTTCTGTGAACAACGTGCACCCGGCGGCTTCAAGGTCTGGAGCGAGCCATTCGTGTGCCTGCGCGTACCAAAAATCTTCAACCTGCGCATGGACCCGTACGAGCGTGCTGACGTGGTTTCCGATCAGTACTACGACTGGACCACCAAAAACGTCTACCTGGTAGCCCAGGCGGTGACCAAGTCTGCGCACTTCCTGCAGACGTTCATCGAGTACCCACCTAGCCAGAAACCGGCGAGCTTCAGCGTCGACCAGATCCGCGCTGCGGTAGATGCAAAAATCGCTGAAAAAATGAAAGCTGCACAGTAATACCTGCTGCACCGCCGTTCACCTTCACCGGTGAACGGCGTTTTTTCTTTTCCCCTGTGGGAGCGAGCGCCCGCTTGCGGCTTGCTCGCGATGGCCTTCACCATCCTTGGTGCCAGTGCTCTGGTTCCACCACATTTTTCAAGTTCTGCACAAGGCAACCAGCAATGTCTTCACGAGTCGCCAGCAAGTCGACGGCTATTCCCGCCCCACACGCCAGTGCCCCGGCGCTGTTGATCCCGGCCCTGCTGTTACTGGTGTCGGGCGCCGCCGCGCTGGTGTACCAGGTGCTGTGGATCAAGCAGTTGTCGCTGGTGGTCGGGGTCGAGGTCTACGCCATCACCACCGGCATCAGCGCGTTTTTTGCCGGCCTGGCCCTGGGCGGCTGGCTGTTCGGGCGCCTGGCCGACCGCCTGCAACGGCCGGTGCTGCTGTACGCCGGGCTGGAGGTGCTGGTGGCGCTGCTGGGTGTCGGTGCCACGGTGGGTATGAGCCTGGCGGCCAGCCCATTCAGTTGGCTGGCCGAGCACATCGGCCTGGCAGCCTGGGTGCTGCCGTTTGCCCTGGTGGGGATTCCCGCCGTGTTGATGGGCGGCACCCTGCCGGTGCTGGTGCGCGCACTGGCCGCCGACCCCGAGCAACTGGGCAAGGCCGGTGGCCAGTTGTATGCGGCGAATACCGCCGGGGCCATCGTCGGGACCCTGCTGACCGCCTTCGTCCTGATCGCGGCCCTCGGCGTGCGCGGCAGCGCCATTGCCGCGGCGATGCTCAACCTGCTGGCCGCCGCCGGCGCGCTGTTGTGGTTTCAACGCCAACCGCTGACGGCCATCGCGGCGCCCGTGGAACGCCCACCCCAGGCCGCACCCGCGCGCCTGGCGCTGTGGCTGTACTCGATCGCCGGTGGCGTGGCGCTGGGCTACGAGGTGGTCTGGTCGCAAGCGATCGTGCAATTCATGAGTACCCGCACCTATGCCTTCGCCGTGGTCCTGGCGACCTACCTGTGCGGGTTGTTCCTGGGCAGCGTATGGATGGCCCGGCGCGTGGCGCGGGTACGCGATCCATGGGGCCTGTTCGGCTTGTTGATTGCCGGTGCGGGGCTGTTGGCACTGCTCGAAGTAGCCCTGCTGGGACGTTGGCTGGTGCTGGCGCAAACCCAGGCCGAATCAGCGGTGCTGGCCCTGGGCGCCAGTGAGTTGGTGGCCATGAGTAGCCGTTTTGCCGTGGCGGCCCTGAGTATCGTATTCCTCCCGACCTTGCTCCTGGGTGCCGCGTTCCCCTTGGCCTTGCGCCTGTGCGTGGGCCAGGACCGGGTGGGCCGGGATGTCGGTGCTGTGGTGGCGTTCAATACCCTGGGCGGCATCGTCGGGGTGATGCTCTGCGGTTTTGTGCTGATACCGCTGCTCGGTCTGGTGCGCACCCTGGGCCTGCTGGCACTGGTCGCTGCGGCCGTCGGTTACCTGGCTGTCAGCCGTGGCAGCGCAGTACACAAAGGCACCCGCCAGGGCGTGGTGGCTGTCGGAGTGCTGGCGCTGGGGGTCGCGCTGCTGACCCCGGTGGACAAGCTTGCGAGCCTGCTGCCAGGAGCGCGCAACGGCGAATTGGTGTTCTATGAGGAAGGTCGTGGCGGTACCGTCGCCGTGGTCACCCAGGGCAAGGGCCAGCGCGCGTTCCAGCGCCTGTACATTCAAGGCGTATCGAACACCGGCGATGCCATGCCGTCGCTGCGCTACATGCGGATCCAGGCCCTGCTGCCGCTGCTGATCCACAAGGGCGAGCCACGTTCGGCCCTGGTCATCGGCTTTGGCACCGGCATCACCGCCGGCGCCTTGCTGCAGTACCCGGGCCTGGAACGGCGGGTGGTCGCCGAGCTGCTGCCATCGGTGGTCAAGGCCGCGCCGTTGTTCAAAGGCAACTTCAACGCCGCCGCCGACCCGGCGCTGCAGGTGCGCCTGCGCGACGGTCGCCAGGAACTGCTGCGCAGCGAACAGACCTATGACCTGATCACCCTGGAGCCGCCACCGCCCTCTGCGGCCGGTGTGGTCAACCTGTACTCGCGGGACTTCTATCAACTGGCTGCCAGCCGCCTGGAAAAGAACGGCCTGGTGGCCCAGTGGCTGCCATTGCCAACCCAGAACATCGACGACTCGCGGGCGTTGGTACAGAGCTTCCTCGACGTGTTTCCTTACGCCAACGTGTGGACCAGCGAGTTCCATGAAATGCTCCTGGTGGGCTCGCTCGACCCCATCGAGCTGGATGCGGCGCGGATCACCCAACGCTATGCCCAGGCAACCGTGCGCAGCACCTTGCAGGATGTCGGGGTGAGTTCGGCCGCGGCGCTGTTGGCCACCTGGGTCACTGATCGCCAGGGCCTGCAGCAGTTCGCCGGCCAGGCCCTGCCCGTCACCGACGACCAGCCGCGCATCGAGTACGCACCGTGGGTGCGTGCCAAGGAAATCAGCCGGGTACTCCCCGCCTTGCTCGACCTGCGGCGCCCGCCGGAACTGCTCAATGCCGACGCCACGTTCATCGAGCGCATGAATGCCCACCAGCAGCGCCTGATGCAGTTCTACCGCGCCAGCCTGCATGCCTACGATGGCGATCGTGAAGCCTGGGCCAGGGATATTCGTGAGGTGATGCAAGGGGATGCCGCCAACCCGTATTTCCGTTGGTTTGTCGGCCAGTGATATGGAGGTATATCCGTTGCTTGGGTAATGGCGGCTAATGGTTCCGCCCTTACGGCGGGTCACTTGGAAAAGCCCCAAGTAACCAAGGGCTCTTACCCCTGACGTACGGCCCCTCGCTTAGGCTCGGGGTACCTTCGCTACGGTATCCATCCGGGGGCATCGCCTCCGGTTTGCTGCGCTGCACCTCCTCTCGATGTATGCGGCTTCGCCGCACGGCGCTACGCGCCTCCCCCCAGATGGACACCTTCGCTCAGCCTTCCAATGGGGCGGGTGGATCAAGATCAAAAGCAAGAGCACGGCGACCTGACAGTCGGCCTGAGTGGTGAGGGCGGGCGAGGCGGCCTAGCGGCCGGCCTGCTTTTCCTGACGGCGATATCTCTGTGTGATATCCCCTGTGGGATAGCCTGCTAGCGATGGGGCCAGAACATTCAATATCGATGGTGCCTGACCCACCGCTATCGCTGGCAGGCCGCAAGCGGGCGCCAGCTCCCACAAGTTGGCTGTGGCGCATGCAAAGTCCGCGAGCACCCCAGAACCACTGTGGGAGCGGGCTTGCCCGCGATGGGGCCGGCACAGCCAACATTTATGGCCTTGACACCCCACCATCCCGAGTCGGCCCGCTCCCATCCAGGCGCTTACTTGGCCTTGAGTTTGATGTACGACTGGCCCAGGTCGTGGGCCCAGCCATCGACCACGTTCTTCACGTCGTTGGCGGTCATCACTTGCGAGTCGTTTTCCAGCGGTCTGCCGGTGCCCTTGCGGACTACCTGGGCGATCACCTTGTTGGTGCTGCCGTCGAGGAACACCGCTTCGGTGGCCAGGTCGGTTTCCTGATCGCGAATACCGGTCGCGGTGCTGACCGCCGCTGCCACCAGGGCAATCGGGATCACCTCGTAGGCTTTCAGGCCTTCGGTCTGGCTGCTGACGGCGGTAATCGCCGCACGTACGACCACCACACCTGGGCCCGGGCCGTTGGCCAATGGCAGGTTTTTACCCAGCTCGCGCTTGAGCGCCTGGTCGTAGTAGCTGGTAATGCCTGACAGCGTGCTTTGCGGGATTTTCACCGTCGGCTTGGGCTGCGGATAGAACTGGGTGGGTTCGACATAGACACTGGTGTACTTATTGATATCGAGCTTGGGGTCGACCCAACGCAGCACGTCTACGCCCGACGGCGACTTGGCCTCCTTGAGCTGGCTGTAGTCCTTGAGAAACCCGGAGTAGTCTTCCGGCTTGGTGATCGTGCTGGAACAGCCCACTACCCCAAGGGAGGCAATGCACAGCGTACTCATCATGAGGGCAAGCTTCATTCGGTAACTCCTGTCAAAAGGACGACAACGGTACTGTCAAACGGAGTTACAGGTATAGCCAAAAGTTAAGACGATTGCTGTGACAGGCTCTGAAAATTCACAAACAACTGTAGGATCGATCACAAGCGTCATTTGACAGACTGACCCTATGCAGCAAAGCTGCACGGCAGCACAAAAAGCCTGCCTTTATGGCCAGCGCCTCTGGACTACGGAAGTCGTAATGCCCAAGCATAAGAAAAATTCGATTACACCTGACCCTGATTCGCCACCGACCCTGATTTCCCGCTACCTGTTTCCCGTCACTGCCGGCCTGTTGCTGCTGGTCATGGCGGGCCTCGGCTGGTTCCTGTTCGCCAGCAAACCGACGCCAGCGCCCTATGTAGCGCCGAGCGTGGCCGTGGCCCCGACGCCGCCAGTCGCTGCGCCCCTGCCGCCGGCCCGCATGGTCGACGAGCAGCAATGCCAGGCTTGCCACACCGAGCAGGTCAAGGACTGGCAAGGCTCCCATCACCAATTGGCGATGCAGGTCGCCGACGAGCAGACCGTGCTGGCCAACTTCAAGGACAGCACCTTCAAGGGCGAGAACGAGACGACCCGGTTCTTTCGCAAGGACGCTGGCTTCTGGGTCAATACCCCGGGCGCCGACGGCAAGAACGCCGACTTCAAGGTGGCCTACACCTTCGGTATCGCGCCGCTGCAGCAGTACCTGATCGAAGTCGGTGAAGGCCGCCTGCAAGCCTTGGGCGTGGCCTGGGATACCGAGAAGAACCGCTGGTTTCACCTGTATCCGGGCCAGGGCGTGAGCTTCAAGAATCCGCTGCACTGGAGTAAACCCAGCCAGAACGCCAACTTTATGTGTGTGGAGTGCCACACCACCGGGTACCAACGCAATTTCGACGCCGCGAGCAATTCCTTTGCCAGCCAGTGGAACAGCCTGGGTGTCGGATGCCAGGCGTGCCACGGTCCGGCCTCCAATCACCTTGAATGGGCGGCGAAAAAGGGCGACCTGATCCACGCAGGCTTTGCCGTCGACCTCAAGGACAAGAACGCCACCACCGAGATCGAGACCTGCGCCCGCTGTCACTCCCGGCGTGCGCCCCTGGGCGATGGCTTCACCGTCGGCAAACGGTTGATGGACGACTACCTGCCCAGCGTACTGACCCGCGAACTGTACGCGCTGGATGGCAAGATCAAGGATGAAGTGTTCGAACACGGCTCGTTCCTGCAGAGCAAGATGTTCGACAAGGGGGTGCGCTGCAGCAACTGCCACAACCCCCACAGCAACGAGCTCAAGGCGCCGGGCAATGGCGTCTGCCTGCAATGCCACAACACCGCCGGCAAGACCACGCTCCCAGGCGTCGACGGCAAGGGCCTGCAAGCCAAGAACTATGACTCGCCCGAACACCATCGCCATGCCACAGGCCAGCCAGGCTCGCAGTGCGTGGATTGCCACATGCCGGGCAAGTTCTACATGGGCAACGACTTTCGCCATGACCACAGCTTCAGCATCCCCAATCCCGAGCGCGCGAAAAAGCTCGGCAGTCCGGATGCCTGCCTGACCTGCCATCAGGGCAAGGCCGGGAACAAGGTCACAGAGCAATTCAAACTGTGGAACGCCAACCCGGCGGCCCAGGCTGCGCGCTATGACGAAAGCCTGTGGCTGATCCGCAGCGGCCAGCCGGGCGCCGCCCAAGCGCTGTACGAGCAATTGCAGCGCAGCAACCTGCCCGCGATCCAGCGCGCCACCCTGTTGGCCGAACTGGTGCTGTACCCAAGCGAACAGGCGCTGAAACTGGCGACCAAAGACCTGGGCAACAGCGATCCACAGGTGCGTGAAAGCGCGATACGCGCGGTCAGCGGTTTCCTTCCGGCCCCTGAGCGCGTGCCGCTATATACGCCATTGCTCAGTGACCCGGTCAAGGCCGTGCGCATCGCCGCCGCCCGTGACCTGCTGGCAGCCGGCAACCAGTTGGGGCCCGCCCAGCCGCGCTGGAAGGCCGCCATCGACGAGTACGAAAAGGTCCAGTTGAGCCTGCTCGAACGCGCCGAGGCCAACCTCAATCTGGCCATGCTCTATCAGGCCAGTGGACGGACTGCCGAAGTCGAGCCGATGTTACGTGCGGCGATCCAGCGCGACGGCGATTTCTTCCCGGCGCTGGTGACCCTGGTGCAATGGCTGGAATCGCGTGGTCGGGCGCAGGAAGCCCAGGCACTGTTGGCCCAAGGCCTCAAGGCGCATCCGGACTCGGCGCTGCTCCAGCACACCCAGGGCCTGGCCCTGATCCGAGCCGGCAACACCGCGCAAGCCATGTCAGCCTTGCGCAACGCCGCTCGCCTGGAGCCGCTGAACGCACAGTACGGCTATGTGCTGGCCGTGGCCTTGTACGACGGTGGCAAGATCGACGAAGCCTGCGCGCAACTGGAGCAACTGATCAAACAACAACCGGCCAACCGCAACGCCCGGTTGTCACTGATCCAGTACTACCTGGACAACGGCCAGGAACCCAAGGCCCAGGTCTTGTTGCAAGGCTGGAAGAAGCTCAACCCGGGAGACCCGGCACTGAAATGACCTGCAGAATCTGCGTGTATCCATAGCACGCTGTGGGAGCCTGCTAGCGATGGGGCCGGTTCATTCGACATCTATAGTGCCTGACCCATCGCTATCGCTGGCAGGTCAGCTCCCACAGGTGGCAACCCTGGATCATTCAGGTGAGCTCAGGCATCACCCGCCTGGCGTCGGCGAAACAAGGGCCGCGGCTCGATTGCCGAGCGGCCATACGTCACGCTCATACCCGCCAGCCCCTTGAGGGCGTCCTCGGCGCATTTGTCTTCGCGCACGGCAAACGCATCGAACCCGCACTGGCGCATGTGGCTTAACTGGTCACGCAGCACATCGCCAATCGCCCGCAGCTCCCCGGCCCAGCCCAGGCGTGTGCGCAGCAGATAGGCCTGGCTGTAGGCGCGACCGTCGCGAAAGTTGGGGAACTCCAGGGCAATCATCGGCAACCGATTGAGCCAGGGCGCGAGGCTTTCGACTTCGTCGTCCGGGCCCAGCCACACCGCGTCGAACACCGGGTGATGCTCGATGCGGCGCTTGAGCCACAGCGCCAGGGGCAATATCAGTGGGCCACAGGGCAAATCGCCGCTCGGGTCCTTGATCAAGGTCCAGCGATCGCCTGGCTCGTGCGTTGCCAACCCGTCCCGCAGCCGCAGCAGGTTGTTCATGCCGCCCCCTCCTGCTGTGCATACACCTGTTCCTTGAACGGCTCCAGGCCGATGCGCTGCACAGTGTCGACAAACTGCTCCTCTGGTTCGCGATAACGGACGAAGGTGGCAACGATCTGCTCGATCACCCCGGGCACCTCGGCAGCGCTGAACGAAGGCCCCATGACTTTGCCCAGTGCACTGTGCTTGCCCTGGGAGCCACCGAGGGTGACCTGGTACCACTCGCTGCCGCTCTTATCGACCCCCAGGATGCCAATGTTGCCGATATGGTGATGGCCGCAGGCATTCATGCACCCGGAAATGTTCAGACTGATGTTCCCCAGGTCATGCAGGTAATCCAGATCCTCGAAGCGCGCTTGAATCCCTTGGGCGATGGGGATCGACTTGGCATTGGCCAGCGCACAGAAGTCGCCGCCCGGGCAGGCGATGATGTCGCTCAGCAGCCCGACATTGGCAGTGCCCAGCCCGGCCTCGCTGGCCAGGCACCACAAGGCGTAGAGATCACGCTTGGGCACATCCGGCAGGACGATGTTCTGTTCGTGGGCAATGCGGATCTCGGCGAAGCCAAACCGCTCGGACCACTCGGCGACAGCGTCCATCTGCTGGTCGCTGACATCACCCGGCGGCGCGCTGATCCCGGGTTTAGTCGACAGCACCACGCTGGCGTAGCCGGCGATTTTATGCGGCTGCACGTTGCGCGAGACCCAGCGGGCGAAGGCCGGATTTTCGGCCAGGCGCGTGCCGAAATCCAGATCGGTGTCGGCCAGTTGAACGTAGTTCGGTGCGACGAACGCGCTGGCGACACGCTGGTACTCCGCCTCGGTGAGTTGTGCCGGACCGTCCTTGAGGTACTGCCACTCCTCTTCCACTTCCCGGGCAAAGGCCTCGATCCCCAGGGCCTTGACCAGGATTTTGATTCGCGCCTTGTACTTGTTGTCGCGCCGCCCGTGACGGTTGTAGACCCGCAACACCGCTTCGACATAGGACAACAGGTGCTGCCAAGGCAAGCCCTCGCGAATCTGCAGGCCTAGGATCGGCGTACGCCCCAGGCCGCCGCCGACGATCACCCGCAGCAGCATCTGCCCCGACTCGTCAGGGTAAAGATAGAGGCCGATGTCGTGCATCATGATCGCTGCGCGATCCTCCTCGGCGGAGCAGATGGCGATCTTGAACTTGCGTGGCAGGAACAGGAATTCCGGGTTGATGGTCGACCACTGCCGCAGGATTTCGGCCAGCGGTCGAGGGTCGATCAACTCGTCGGCCGCCACCCCGGCAAAGGCTTCGGTGGTGATGTTGCGCACACAGTTGCCGGAGGTCTGGATCGCGTGCATCTCGACCTCGGCCAGGCGCTGGAGGATGTCCGGCACCTGGGCCAGTTCGATCCAGTTGAACTGCAGGTTCTGCCGGGTAGTGAAGTGCCCGTAGCCGCGGTCGTAATCCCGGGCAATGCTGGCCAACGTGCGCATCTGTCGGGCACTCAAGGTGCCGTAGGGAATGGCGACCCGCAGCATGTAGGCATGTTTTTGCAGGTACAGGCCGTTTTGCAGGCGCAATGGCAAGAACTCTTCCTCGCTCAAGGCACCGGCCATGAACCGCTGCACCTGATCGCGAAACTGCGCGACCCGCTCTAACACCAAGGCCCGGTCGTAGTCATCGTATTGATACATGTCGCTACCTCATCAGGATTGACCCTCGCCCCGGGGGTTTGGCGGGGTTCTTGTGTGAGGAGGACTATGGGACAACAGCTCAGCGCGTTACAGATTCAGCTAAAAACTAAAAAACCATATCAGCTCGCGGCAGATCACCGTAGACACGGGGAAAATCTGCTCCGCATTAATGCAGTTTTTCTGAGCCTGTTTTGTTTCTTCACGGTTTCCTACAGTTCGCACCATGCCAGACCGGGTGGCCTGGCAAGACTTTGCAACCGTGGAAGCAATGACCATGAGCACAGCAACAATCGGACAGGCCTATAACTACAAGGTCGTCCGCCAATTCGTCGTGGCAACCGTCGTATGGGGCGTTATCGGGATGGCGATGGGCGTGTGGATCGCCTCGCAACTGGTGTGGCCGGAGGCGAACCTCGATTTGCCCTGGACCACCTTCGGGCGCTTGCGTCCGCTGCACACCAGCCTGGTGATTTTCGGCTTTGCCGGCAGCGCGCAATTCGCCGCCAGCTACTACGCGGTGCAGCGTACCTGCCAGGTGCGACTGTACAGCGACAAGCTCGCAGCCTTCACCTTCTGGGGCTGGCAATCGGTGATCGTCAGCATGCTGGTGACCCTGCCGCTGGGCTATACCACCACCAAGGAATACGCCGAGATCGAGTTCACCGGCGCGGTATGGATGACCGTGGTCTGGGTGGCCTACGCCATCGTGTTCTTCACCACCGTGGTGCAGCGCAAGACCAAGCACATCTACGTCGGCAACTGGTTCTTCGGCGCCTTTATCGTGGTGATCGCCATGCTGCACGTGGTCAATCATCTGTCGATCCCGGTGGACTGGTTCAAGTCCTACCCGGTGTATTCCGGTGCGACCGATGCCATGGTCCAGTGGTGGTATGGGCACAACGCGGTGGGCTTCTTCCTGACCACCGGCTTCCTGGGCATGATGTATTACTTCGTGCCGAAACAGGTCGGTCGCCCGGTGTATTCCTATCGGCTGTCGATCGTGCACTTCTGGGCCTTGATCACCCTGTACATCTGGGCCGGCCCGCACCACCTGCACTACACCGCGCTGCCCGACTGGGCGCAATCGCTGGGCATGGCCATGTCGCTGATCCTGCTGGCACCGAGCTGGGGCGGCATGATCAACGGCATGATGACCCTCTCCGGCGCCTGGCATAAGTTACGCACCGACCCGATCCTGCGCTTCTTGGTGTTGTCGCTGGCGTTCTACGGGATGTCGACCTTCGAAGGCCCGATGATGGCGATCAAGACGGTCAATGCCCTGTCCCACTACACCGACTGGACCATCGGCCACGTGCATGCCGGCGCTCTGGGCTGGGTAGCGATGATCACCTTCGGCGCCACCTATCACATGATCCCGAAAATCTTCGGCCGTGAGCAGATGCACAGCATTGGCCTGATCAACGCGCACTTCTGGCTGGCGACCATCGGCACCGTGCTGTACATCGCCTCGATGTGGGTCAACGGCATCACCCAGGGCCTGATGTGGCGCGCGATCAACGACGACGGCACCCTCACCTACTCCTTCGTCGAGGCGCTGCAGGCCAGCCATCCGGGCTTCATCGTGCGGTTTGTCGGCGGGGTGTTCTTCTTGAGCGGCATGTTGCTGATGGCCTACAACACCTGGCGTACCGTGCGGGTGGCCGACGTGCGGATGGCCGAACGCGAAGCGCAGATTGCCTAGGAGGTCACCATGACCGAACTACTGCTCAACAGCCTGGGCGTGGCGTTCCTGTGGTTCGCCATCGAATACTGCCTGCGCCACCAGACCGCCAGGAGCCTGGACGAAGCCAGCCTGATCCCCTTTGCCGACGACCCTGAAGTGGCACGGCGGGTCGAACTGGCCACCGGCAAGAAAGTCAACGCCGTGGCGCCTGAGATGGCGAAACCGGGCTGGGGCAACATCGACCTCTAAGCCCTGGGCCATGTGGGAGCGGGCTTGCCCGCGAAAGCAGTGTGTCAGTCGATGATGATAGTGGCTGTACCGACGCCTTCGCGGGCAAGCCCGCTCCCACAGGAACAGCTCGTTAGCCGCGTTCGCGGGGGATCAGGCTCTGCAACTGCTGGGCCAGGAAGTTTGCGTCAAAGGTGAAGGTGTCGGGGTCTTTCAGGCCATTGGTCTTGCGCCACTGCCAGCCGCTCGAGGGCGGCTGGCACACCAGTGACACGCTGCCGTAGCGGGCCGCGGTCAAGCCCATCACCGCCAGGGAGATCAGGCCTGCCGCGCCCATCACCTCGGGCACGAACTCCACTGGCTTGCCGGCAATCAGGATGCTCAGCTTCTCGGTGTTGAAGGTCGAGCTTTCCACCGGCACGCTCGCGCCAAACGCCACATAGGCCTCACGACTGACCTCCAGCAGGTCCGGTGCCTTGACCGGCGCCAGCCACTGCTCGATCTGGTCGAACAATTCAGCAATGCGCGTGGCCCACACGGCCGACTGGTTTTCAAACAGCTGCTTCTTGTGCGCTTCGCTTTCTGCGTAGTGGCGAAGCATCTCACCCAGTTGCTGTACGTCGTCCATTGCGCTGTTCCTTGGATAAACCGGTGTTACGGACATTGAGCATGGCAGATGTGCGCACCGGGCGTACGACTAACCGCCGGACGAGCGATTGCAGCGCCAGCCAATCGCGGGCACTGTAGGCCAGCACATCAACCATCCAGGGGAGCACCGCATGCGTACCATAGGCCTGATCGGCGGCATGAGCTGGGAGTCCAGCGCCGAATATTATCGTCTGATCAACCAGCAGGTGCGTGACCGCCTCGGGCCACTGCGCTCCGCCCGCCTGCTGATGTACAGCGTCGACTTCGGGCCGGTCGAACAGGCCCAGCATGCTGGACGCTGGGACGACGCGGCGCAGATCCTGGTGGACGCCGCCCGCCGCTTGCAAGCCGGCGGTGCCGAGTGTGTGGTGCTCTGTACCAACACCATGCACAAGGTGGCCGGGCAGATCCAGGACGCAATCAGCGTGCCCTTCCTACACATTGCCGACCCGGCCGGGCAAGCGGCAGAGGCTGCCGGTCACCTGAGCGTCGGCCTGCTGGGTACCGCCTTCACCATGGAACAGGACTTTCTCAAGAACCGGCTCACGGCCCGCGGGCTGCAGGTGCTGGTGCCGGACGCGGTGGACCGCCAGGCGGTGCACCGGATCATCTACGACGAACTGTGCGTGGGGGTCATTAGCGAGGAGTCCCGCGCCACTTACCAGCGGGTGATCCAGACCCTGGCCGAGCGCGGTGCCCAGGCGATCATCCTCGGTTGCACGGAAATCAGCCTGCTGATCAAACCCGAACACAGCCAACTGCCCCTGCTCGACACCACCGAACTGCATGCCCGTGCGGCCGTGGCCTTTGCCTTGGGCCACTGATTCAGGGGCTATGAGCGGGTGGCATTGTTGTTGCCAACTACCCTCGACACCATTAGCGGTGACACATCATTAAATATTGCAACACACATATATAACCAGGCACTGCATCCTCACTCAAAATAGCGTTATGTTTTCTACTCCAAGGAGATAACTTTTTCACTTAAAAGGAATTAAGCATGAGCACCAACCAAGAACGTTCCTTCATTGCCGAACTGCGTTGTGATGGCGTCGCCATGAATTTCTTCGGCAAGTCTGCAGGATCCTCGCCCCAACAAGCGAGTTACATTTCTACATTTGAAGCCTACAACCCGCTCACTGAACGAATGGAGCGATTGGCCAGCCGCAAACCGCCTAAGCTCACGGTGTACTTCGAATACATTGGTGATGCCTACCGCTTGCAAATCCTCACACGCCCCTATGACAAGCAATATGTCACCAAAAACAGCGTTACCCCCTTGATGGCTTCCCCGGAAGCCGGTGACAGCACAACGTTGTTCAAGCTTCTCGATAGCAGCCATAACACCATCACACTGGATAACCTGAGTTCAGATAGCGCCACCATCCATTTACAAATACGCAATGCCGCCGCCATCAAAAAAGCAATCGGCGCACCTATCTACAGGTACTATTTTCACGACATAGTTGGCGACATTGCAACATTCAACCTAAAGATATTTGAAAGAAACATAGCGCCACCTGAAAGTGTCGATTCCTACAACTAAAACGTCGTATCGGCGGCCGCCGAAATTTAATAAATATGAAGTATTAGCCCATGAAAAAGCCCCGCAGCTTTCGATACGGGGCTTTCTTATTTGGCGCTCAATCAGGCAGTGGCAGGCACTGCCGCTTGACCGCTCAACGCCAGGTCCAGCAGTTCACGGTTGGCTACCGCGTACATGGCGTAGTCGGTGCCGCTGGCGGCACGGATTTCCACCAGCATGGCACGCCAGCGGTCGATCATCCCTTCGTGTTGCTCCATCCACAGGGCCAGGCGTGTTTCCACGTCCAGGCTACCGTCGCCCTGCTGCAGGACGGAGATGGTGATCGCCCGCTGTTGCCAGTCGACGTCATCACGGAAAGCTTCACGGGCCAGTGCCTGCCAGTTGTTTTCCACCGGCAGAGCGCTGATCTGTTGCAGGTACCAGGTGATGTCCAGTGCGCTGCCCACGGCGAAGTAGGCCTTGGCCACGTCCGCTGCGTTCTGCCCGGTGACATCCGAGGCCTCGATGATCGGCAGCAGGGTGTACAGGTGGGTAGTGCCTGCAACCATGCGCGCCAGCAACTCCGGCACGCCAGCATCGACGTACGCGGTGTAGCGGGTCTGCCAGCCTTCGCGAGTCGGGCCTTCCAGCAGTTCGTCGAGCTTGAGGCCCAGGGCTGCCAGGTGCGGACCGAAATGCGCGACGTCACGCGCCGCGTTCTGCTCGTTGCGACGGGTACGCAGGAACCAGCGTGTGGCACGACGGCCGAGGCGCATCAGTTCATCCATCAGTTCCAGTTGCACGTCGGCGCTGACTTGGTAGTCCAGCGCTTCAATCTGGCGGAACCAGTGCGGGAGGTGGAAAATGTCGCGCACGATCACATAGGCGCCGGCCACGTTCGCCGGGCTCATGCCGGTCGACTCTTTGAGTCGCTGCACGAAGGTGATGCCCATGTGGTTGACCAGGTCGTTGGCGATCTGGGTGCTGACAATCTCGCGCTTCAGACGGTGACGACGCATGGCTTCGGAGAACTTGCTCACCAGGGTCGGCGGGAAAGCGGTTTCCATGTCGCGGGTCAGGTAGTCGTCATCCGGCACCAGGGAGCCCAACAGCTGCTCCTTGAGGTCGATCTTGCTGTAGGAGATCAGCACCGACAGCTCGGCACGGGTCAGGCCATGGCCTGCCGCAACGCGCTCGTTGATGGCGTCTTCCGACGGCAGGAACTCGATGGCGCGATCCAGCTTGCCACGGCCTTCCAGATCGTTCATCAGGCGCTTGTATTCGGCAATCCGCGGCAAGGCGCGACGGGCTGCCAGGGACAGGGCCTGGGTCTGCTTGTAGTTGTTGCCCAACACCAGGCCACCGACTTCGTCGGTCATGCTCGCCAGCAACTGGTTGCGTTGCTTGTCGGTCATGTCGCCGGCCTGCACCACTTCGTTGAGCAGGATCTTGATGTTCACTTCGTGGTCGGAGCAGTCCACGCCACCGGCGTTGTCGATGAAGTCGGTGTTGGAGCCGCCGCCATTGAGGCCGAACTCGACACGACCCAGTTGGGTCATGCCCAGGTTACCGCCCTCGCCCACGACCTTGCAGCGCAGTTCGTTGCCGTTGACCCGCAGTGCATCGTTGGCCTTGTCGCCGACATCGGCGTGGCTTTCGCTGCTGGCCTTGACGTAAGTCCCGATGCCGCCGTTCCACAACAGATCCACCGGTGCCTTGAGCAAGGCATTGAGCAGTTCGGTCGGGGTCAGCTTGTCGGCTTGAATGTCGAAGCGCTCTTTCATCTGCGGGGAAATCGCGATGCTTTTTGCGCTACGGGAGAAGATCCCGCCGCCTTCGGACATGATGCTGGTGTCGTAGTCCGACCAGGCCGAACGCGGCAGGTCGAACAGACGCTGACGTTCAGCGAAGCTGTTGGCAGGCGTAGGGTTCGGGTCGATGAAGATGTGCAGGTGGTTGAACGCCGCCACCAGTTGCAGGGTCTCGGACATCAACAGGCCGTTACCGAACACGTCGCCGGCCATGTCGCCGACACCGACCACGGTGATGCTGTCTTTCTGTACATTGATGCCGCGCTCGCGGAAGTGACGCTGTACGCCAACCCACGCGCCCTTGGCGGTAATCCCCATTTTCTTGTGGTCGTAACCGGCGGAGCCGCCGGAAGCGAACGCATCACCCAGCCAGAAGCCGTAGTCGATGGCGATACCGTTGGCGATGTCGGAGAAAGTCGCAGTGCCCTTGTCCGCAGCCACCACCAGGTACGGGTCATCGTCGTCATGACGCACGACGTTGGCCGGCGGCACCAGGGCGCCGTCCTTCAGGTTGTCGGTGATGTCCAACAGGCCCGAAATGAAGATGCGGTAGCAGGCGATGCCCTCGGCCGCAATTTCGTCACGGCTGCCACCCAGTGGCAGGCGACGCGGCAGGAAGCCGCCCTTGGCGCCGACGGGCACGATGACCGAGTTCTTCACTTGCTGGGCTTTTACCAGGCCCAGGACTTCGGTGCGGAAGTCTTCTTCACGGTCCGACCAGCGCAGGCCGCCACGCGCCACAGTACCGAAGCGCAGGTGCACGCCTTCGACGCGCGGCGAGTACACGAAGATTTCGAACTTCGGTACCGGCTTTGGCAGCTCTGGAATCTGGTGCGGGTTGAACTTGAAGCTGAAGTACGACTTGTTATGGCCGTTGGCGTCAGTCTGGTAGAAGTTGGTACGCAGGGTGGCCTTGATCAGGTCCAGGTAGCGCCGCAGGATACGGTCTTCGTTGAGCACCTGAACGTCGTCCAGGGCGCTGAGGATCGCGTGTTCCAGGCGTTGCTGCTTGTCTTCCAGATCGTCGCCCGAGAGCTTGCGCGCCAGGTAGAAACGGGTCTTGAACAACCGGGTCAGCTCACGAGCGATGTCGGTGTGGTTGTTCAGGGTGCTGGCGATGTAACCCAGGTCGAAGCCCAGGCGGATCTGCTTCATGTAACGCGCATAGGCACGCAGCAGCGCCACGTCACGCCACGGCAGGCCGGCCGTCAGCACCAGGCGGTTGAAGGCATCGTTCTCGGCATCGCCACGCACGATGTGCACGAACGCGTCCTGCAACGTGTCGTTGAGCTGCTGGATGTCCAGTTCCAGGCCTTCGGCAGCGGTGAAGGCGAAGTCGTGGATCCAGAACTCGCGACCACCATTGTGGCGCAGGCGGTACGGGAACTCACCCAGCACGCGCAGGCCGAGGTTTTCCAGGATCGGCAGGACATCGGACAGGGCCAGCGGGGTGTCGGCGTGATACAGCTTGCAGTGCAGCTCGCGCTGGCCGGAGACCTGGCCCAGCGGCTGGTAGAAGCTCATCACCAGCGGATTTTTTTCGTTCAGGCTGAGCAGGTGCTGCATGTCGACCACGGCCGAGTGCGCGGCAAAACGCTCACGGTAGCCGGCCGGGAAGCCTTTCGGGAAGTCGGCCAGCACGTTGGTGCCGTGAGCTTCGCCGAAGCTTTCCACGACCAGGCTGGCGTAGTCGTCCTGCCAGCTGCGGCAGGCCTGCACCACTTCTTTTTCCAGCAGCAGCGGGTCGATGTCCAGGCGGTTCTTCGGGTCAACCCGCAGAATCAGTTGCACACGGGCCAGCACAGACTCGGAGAAGAAGGTCCAGAACTCGCAATCGCTGGCTTTCAGGCGATCCATCAGCACTTGCTGGATCTTCTGCCGCACTTCAGTGGAGTAGATGTCGCGCGGCACGTAGGCCAGGCAGTAGCAGAAGCGGCCGTAAGGGTCTTTGCGCAGGAATACGCGGATCTTGTTGCGTTCCTGGATCTGCACGATCGACATCACGGTGCTGAACAGCTCGTCCACCGGGGTCTGGAACAGGTCGTCGCGAGGCAGTACTTCCAGCACCTGGGCCAGTTCCTTGCCCAGGTGGGCCTTGGCCTGGAAGCCAGAGCGCTGCTCGATGATCTCGACCTTGCGGCGGATGTAAGGAATCACCCGTACGCTTTCGCCATACACCGAGGAGGTGTACAGGCCCATGAAGCGGCATTCCTTGATGACGTTGCCATCGGCATCGATCTGGCGGATCGACACGTAGTCAGGGTACGCAGGACGGTGCACCCGGCTTGGGTGGGCGGCCTTGGCGAACGACAGCGGGGTCGCTTCGCGGAGGTAGTTCACGGCGTAGTCTTCGATGCGCAGGTCTTCGGCGGTGAGGCCGGCGCGCAGCAGCTTGGTCAGACCGAGGAAGGAGTCCTGGTCATATTCGATGTGACCGCCGTCCTGGTCTTCGCGAACCACGAACTCTTCGTAGCCGAGGAAGGTGAAGTGGTTGCCCACCAGCCATTCGAGGAAGCTCTTGATCTCGCCCTTCTCGTCAGCGGCGATGGTGAACTGGCTGGTGTCGACGCCGTCGATCAGCTCCTGGACCTTGACTTTCATCGGCTCGAAATCGGCGACCGCCACGCGGACCTCGCCGAGCACCTGCTCCAGTTCCTTGCTCAGGACATTGAGCTCGGCGGCGTTGGCGCAACGGTCGATCTCCAGGTACATCAGCGATTCTTGCTGGATGCCTTCGCCCTGGGTGCCTTTGGGCAGGATTTCCAGCAACTCGCCCTTGGCCCCGCGACGCACGCTCAGCACGGTGGTCTGCAGGGTATGGATGCTGTAGCCGCGACGGTTCAGCTCGGTACGCACCGAGTCCACCAGGAATGGCAGGTCGTGGTGCAGCACTTCGACCGCGGTGTGGGTCGACTGCCAGCCATGGCGTTCGTAATCTGGGTTGTAGACGCGCACTTGCGGCTGCGCGTGATCAAAGCGCTCAAGCAGGCGCCAGGCGGAAAGTGTGCAGCCGGCGAGGTCGGACAACCGGCGCTGGGTCAGTTCATCAAGAGAAATAATGCCGAAGAATTGTTCAGCGAACAGCGCCACTTGTGGCAGTGCCTGTTCACTGATGTGCTGCGCCAGTGCCGCTTGCAGTTGGTGCTGGAAGTCGGCTTTGCTGGCTGCGGTGAAGAACGCCATCTGTGGTACTCCGCTTGGGCTTGTTATTGATGGAAGCGTCGCGTGCAAAACCCCTGTTCGGGGCAACCTGTCACCCGGTTCCTGATTCTCGGGCAGAGGAAACAGGGCGACAGGTGGGTGAAGCTGGACGAGACACTCAGGTCACATTCACCTTCCAAGGATGGGCATCTGCAAAAACGACTGCCGGGCAACCCGGCAATGTCTTTACAGGTGTCCATCCGTTGCGCAGCTTAACGAGTGCGGCAAGGCCCGTGCTTGCGATGCTGCGACATATTCGGTCATCGGTACGCAGCCCCGCGGCGGGGCCTCGAACAACACTAGCAGGCGTGGCGCAAAATGGCGGTTTTATCCCAGGAATTACGGGGTTTGCGTATTGGAAATGACTGGATCTTGAGATTTGTTCACGGCAGGTTTCCTGACATTTGAGTCAGGGCGGCGATCAATCTTGCACCTCATAAACCGCCTGAAACCGGCTGACCGTCGCGCAGTCATAGCAGGTGGTCTGCAGGATCACCTTGTCCATCCAGACATCGATGTTGCAGGAGTCGCACTCGCGGCAGAACAGTTGTGCGGATGGTTGCCCTGCTTCGTAGCCGGTTTGGCTGGCAAAAAATCGCGGGAGCAATTGTTCGCGCCAGTACACACCGGGGGACGTGGCAAAACCGGCGCCGCTGTCCTTGAGGACCACGTCGTAAAACAAGCGATGCAGTGCCGATTTGGCTACCCGCGAATCACGATAGGAGGGTCGCCGCCAGCCTTCGGCCAGGGCATGTTGGGCGGTGCCCAGCATATAGCCGGGAATGGTATTGGCGGCGTGGGTGCGGCCTTTGGAGTTGCCCGTGGCAAAAAAGTGCGCGGCATTTTTGACTGCCAGTTTGGCGAAGTAGTAAATCTCGCTCACGGAGAAGTCCTGCAAGAGCTGACCTATTACCGCTTCACCACGACTGGCGGCGGAAAACACCAGGTCAACTTCCTCGGCCAACACCCGGATATAACTTAACGACTCTTCTCGGGCCAGACTGAACATCAGGCTATACAACTCACTCTTCCACGCGATTGGAATAAAACCGGACAACTCCTGGTACAACGCTCCATACAGTTCGTCACACGGGCAACGCACACCGGTTTCAAGGGCGACATTGGGCAACCAGCGCACTGCACAGAACCGCCGGATCTGGTAGCCGGCCATAGGATCGAATGCCTGGATGTCCGAGTCGGCGTCTACTCGCAGCACGCCTGCCTGGTAAAGGTTTTTCAACAACTCTTCAGCGGTCGCTGCACTAGGGGCCAGGCTCTCGTTGCGGTTCGCCCCTTCCAGCGGAGCGATGCTGTCGTTGCCTGGCTTGAGTCCTTCGAGCAACGCCAGCAGGGTGAGTTTCTGCATGAAGCCCAGGCTGGCATAGGCCAGCGGTGCAACGCCCGGCGTATAACGGCTGAGCAGTTCCTCGCGGTTGCGCGCAGCCTCGGTGGCGATCTCCTGCTGCCGGACTTCGTAGCAAGCAGTACAGGTGCAATGGCTATGACGCCGGTACTGGCCGGCCGGGACTAGACGGTGTTCACAACTGACACACTTGAACGCTGGCCTGAGAGACGCCGGGGTGCCCTTGGCGTATCTCTTCGCCCACATTGGCAGGTCGCAGTAGGGGCACTTCAGTTGTTTATCGAGCAGCGGCGGCAATACCGTCAGTAAACTTCTGACCGCCACCGGGATTTTGTACTCGGCAATCAGCTCGCTGGTTTTCTCTCCGGCCAGATATCGCTGGTAAAGCTGCTCTATTTCCTCTTCGGACAGATGCTTTACCTCGCCCAACAACTCGAAATACGGCTTCATTCAAAGTTTTCCCCTTCAATCAATTTACCCTGCACTCCCTTGCTCTGAAGGCACAAACGTAAGGGACATAGCGTGCTGCAAACAAGCAATAACTGCGCAACTTGTTATTATTCCTACGCCCTCCTTTACCCCTACAACAACAGCGGAAAGTTCAATCACACAATAGATATTTAACTTAAGGAAAACGCCTACAGGCTGCACTTGGGCGACCCGGCCAGCGTTCGACTTCAAGCATCACCACCACAAAACTAGCGAAGCAAAAAATGCCCGGGACTGGCAAAATCACCCTTTGCCTGCCAACACCGCGCCCCGCGCCAGGACTGCTCACATGCAACTGACCACCGCCCACCTGATCGCCAACCCGTGCGATGACGAAGAAGACAACCTGGCCATGCTGTGCTGCCACAGCGATCAGGGCGACATGTTCCTGATGACCCGCTACCCGGACGAAGACGAGCTGGAAATCACCCTCGATGGCGAGCCCTCGACCCTGGACGGCGTCAAAGTCACCCTCAGCCCTACCCGCCTGCTGATCGAAATCGCCGCGGCCGACGCCGATGCCCTGAACGGTGACGATCACCTGGAAATCCTCCACAGCACCGCCGCATCTGACCTGGCCGAGGTTGAAGAAACCCTGCAGAACATCCTCAAGGGCACCGGCACCTACTTGAGCGAGCTGTAACGGCCAGCTGATTTCTTGACAAGAAATCAGCGCACGGGCATTGTCTGACAACCTGACCTACGAGCCACACTCCTCATGCTTCAGCTACAGCGCCCCGACTCTCTGGTTGAACGAGTGGTCAATGCGATCCGCGAAGAAATCGAATCCGGTCGCCTGACCGCCGAATCGCGCCTGCCTACCGAACAGCAACTGACCGAACAACTGAATGTCAGTCGCTCGGTGGTGCGTGAGGCCGTGGCTCAGCTCAAGGCCGATGGCATCCTGATCAGTCGCCGCGGGCTGGGCTCGTACATTTCCCAGAACCCCAACGGCACAGTGTTCCGTTTTCCTAGCCAGAAAGGCCGCAAGCCCGACCTGGTGCAACTGTTCGAAATGCGCCTGTGGACCGAAACCCAGGCCGCCTCCATCGCGGCCCAGCGCCGCGACGACGCGGACCTGTTGCGCATGCGCAGCGCCTTGGAGGAAATGCACGATAAGCGCAGCGACTTTGCTGCAGCAGCCCTGGCCGACGTCGAGTTCCACCGGGCTATCGCCGATGCCAGCAAGAACGACTACTTCGTGGCCTTCCACGATTTCCTGCGTGGCCAACTGGCCGAAGCCCGACGCAGGGCGTGGGAAAACTCTGCAGCACACTCGGTAGGCGGCTCGGCCGATGCCGGACGCGAACACCAAGCCCTATACGAAGCCATCGCCGCTGGCGACCGCACCCAGGCGGCCGCCTGTGCCGAAGCGCACCTGCGCGCAGCGGCCAAGCGCCTGAAGATCGACCTGCCCAGCATCGACTGAATACCGGCAACACCGAGGACGCCACGACTGGCGTCTTTTTTACCGAATACTTTGTCTGACAACCTGATAAGCAGACTCTCTGCCAGCAATCCAAGGTGACACCTGCATGATTTATGACTATTGCATCATCGGCGGCGGCATCGTCGGCCTCGCCACCGCCATGGCGCTGCTCGAACGCCAGCCCGGCGCCTCGTTGCTGATCCTGGAAAAGGAAGCGGTGCTGGCGCAACACCAGACCGGGCACAACAGTGGCGTGATCCACGCCGGCATCTACTACGCCCCCGGCAGCCTCAAGGCCGACCTGTGCAAGCGTGGCGCCGAGGCGACCAAGGCGTTCTGCATCGAGCACCAGATCAAGTTCGACGTCTGCGGCAAGTTGTTGGTGGCCTCGACACCGCTGGAAGTCAGCCGCATGCATGCCCTGTATGAGCGCTCGAAACAGAACGGCCTGAAAGTCGAGCAACTGGATGCGGCCGAACTGCGCCGCCGCGAGCCAAACATCGTCGGCCTGGGCGGACTGTTTCTCGATGCCACCGGGATTGTCGACTACCGCCAGGTGTGCCAGGCCATGGCTCGGGTGATCGAGGCCGCGGGCGGTGAAATCCGTCTGCAGACCAGCGTTACCGCGATTAGCGAAAGCGCCGACAGCGTCACCGTCAGCAGCCTCGACCAGGTCTGGCAGGCCCGGCAACTGGTGGCGTGCGCCGGCTTGCAATCCGACCGCCTGGCGAAGTTGGCCGGGGTCAAGATTGACCATCAGATCATTCCGTTCCGTGGTGAGTACTACCGCCTGCCAGCGTCCAGAAATGAGATCGTCAACCACCTGATCTACCCGATTCCCGACCCGGAGCTGCCGTTCCTCGGCGTGCACCTGACGCGGATGATCGATGGCAGTGTCACGGTCGGCCCCAACGCCGTACTGGGCCTGGGCCGGGAGAACTATCGCAAGTTCTCGATCAACTGGCGCGACGTCGCCGAGTACGCGAGCTTTCCGGGCTTCTGGAAAACCATCTGGAACAACCTCGGCTCCGGCACCACGGAAATGAAGAACTCGTTGTTCAAGCGCGGCTACCTGGAACAGTGCCGCAAATACTGCCC
Source organism: Pseudomonas sp. Irchel 3H3 (assembly GCF_900187635.1). Lineage (NCBI taxonomy): Bacteria > Pseudomonadati > Pseudomonadota > Gammaproteobacteria > Pseudomonadales > Pseudomonadaceae > Pseudomonas > Pseudomonas sp. Irchel 3H3. Next base: position 47,504 of record NZ_FYEC01000011.1, read on the forward strand.
GTCGCTGGAAGTCGACGACTTGCTGCCCTATGAGGCCGGGATCCGCGCCCAGGCGGTCATGCGCGACGGCACCCTGGTGCATGACTTCCTGTTCGCCGAGACGCCGCGCATGGTCCACGTGTGCAACGCCCCTTCGCCGGCCGCGACCTCGGCCATTCCCATCGGCCAGATGATCGCAGAGAAAATCCTCAAGAATCGCTGAACCCCGCTGCACGGGTGGCTTCACCCACTAAAAAATAACTACAAAGACCCACAAGGAAATCACCGATGTCGGTACATCAAGCGGCCCCGACCGCCCCGGAAACTCCGCTGCAAAAGCAAAAACGCCTGCGCAAGGTGGCTGCCGCGACAATCTTCGGCTCGATGCTGGAGTGGTACGACTTCTACCTGTACGCCACCATGGCGGCGATCGTCTTCTCGAAAATCTTCTTTGATCCGAGCAACCCCGCAGTCGCCTCGCTGCTGGCCTTCTCGACCTTTGCCATTGGCTTTATCGCCCGTCCGTTCGGCGGCATTCTGTTTGGCTACCTGGGCGACCGTTTCGGCCGCAAGCAAGTGCTGGTCATCACCTTCTGCATGATGGGCGTGTGCACCACCCTGATCGGGCTGATTCCCAGCTATGCCGCGATTGGCATCTGGGCGCCGATCATCCTGGTGCTGGTGCGGATCATCCAGGGCCTGGGCGCGGGTGCCGAACTGTCTGGCGCCGCGGTCACTTCCTACGAACACGCCAGCGAAGGCAAGCGCGGCAGCCAGGGCGCCTGGCCGGCCTTGGGCCTGAACCTGGGCTTGCTCCTGTCGTCGCTGACCGTCTACGTGCTGACCATGAATGGCAACGACTTCCTGCTGTCCGGCGGCTGGCGCATTCCGTTCATCTGCAGCATCGTCCTGGTGGGTGTAGGCCTGTGGGTGCGTCGCAGCATTCCGGAAACCCCGCAGTTCAAGGAACTCGACGCCACCGTTGCCAAGGAACAGGTTTCGCCGCTCAAGTTGCTGTTCAGAAATGACATGAAGGGCCTGGTGGTGGTGTTGTTCGTAGCGATTGGCTACAACGCACTGAGCTACATCTTCAAGACCTTTTCCCTGGCTTACCTGACCCAGTTCAAAGGTGTCGAAGCCCACGTCACCTCGTTGTCGGTGACCATTGCCAGCCTGGTGGCGATCGTTGCCGTGCCGTGCTTCGGCTGGCTCTGCGACAAGTGGAGCAGCAAAAAAGTGCTGATGCTCGGCGGTGTGCTCTCGGCGCTGTTCGCCTATCCGTTCCTGACCCTGCTCAACACTGGCGAGCCGCTGATGATTTACCTGGCCATTGCTATCGGCACCGGGATCCTCGCGCCCATGATGTTCGCGCCCCAGGGCTCGTTCCTCAGCCGGCAGTTCCCGACCCAGACTCGTTCTTCGGGGTTTGGCACCGGCCGTGAAATCGGTACCGCGATCGCCGGTGGCCTGGCGCCTTTGGGTGGGCTGGCGTTGGTGGCTAACTCGGCGACCCACTCTACCGATGGCGTGGCGGTGATTTTGCTGATTTCCGGGGTACTGGTGGTGGTGTTTGCGCTGTTTGACCAGGGGCGTAAGCATTCCAGCTTCAAGAACTGATTTCGGGTTGGGGTCGCGCGTATGGGGGCATATCCGTTTCTGCGGTGAGGCCTGATCAGGCCAGCTCCCATAGGCTTGGTGAGTGTATGCAACATCCTGAGCCCCCAACACCATTGTAGGAGCGAGCTTGCTCGCGATGGTCTCGAGAGCGCTGGGTTCATCCTGAATGCCTGCGTTATCGTTGACGACCATCGCGAGCAGGCCGCAGCGGGCGCCCGCTCCTACAGGGGGTGGAGTCGGTCACGCATTTTGTGTTGTGAGCACATCCATTGTAGGAGCGAGCCTGCTCGCGATGGTCTCGAGAGCGCCGGGTTCATCCTGGATGCCTGCGTTATCGTTAACGACCATCGCGAGCAAGCCGCAAGCGGGCGCCCGCTCCTACAGTGGTTGCGGGTGCCCACTGGAAAAACCAGGCCGCCGTGCTTTTGATCTTGATGCACAGCCCGAACGTCAGTGGCAAGAACGCTAGGTTACTTGCGCCCACCTACTTATTTGCAGATTTTTCCCCGGTGCCGTTAGTCGCCAGGGGCCCGGATAGATTAAAGTAGCAGCCCCCGCCCGGGCGCTCTTGATGCTGTGTACCCCGGGCCTCTTCCAGGAACACTCGACGATGGAACACCGTGAAGCGCTGCTGGCGCTGCGAACCTTTCTTTCCACGCAGATTCTCGGCCAGGAAAAACTCATCGAGCGTTTGCTCATCGCCTTGCTCGCCGACGGCCATATGCTGGTCGAGGGCGCACCGGGCCTGGCCAAGACCAAGGCCATCAAAGAGCTAGCCGAAGGGATCGAAGCCCAGTTCCATCGCATCCAGTTCACCCCCGACCTGTTGCCCGCCGACATCACTGGCACCGAAATCTATCGCCCGGAAACCGGCAGCTTCGTGTTCCAGCAAGGGCCGATCTTCCACAACCTGGTGCTGGCCGACGAGATCAATCGGGCTCCGGCCAAGGTCCAGTCGGCGCTGTTGGAGGCTATGGCTGAGCGCCAGGTCAGTGTCGGGCGCAGCACTTACGAACTGTCACCGCTGTTCCTGGTGATGGCCACGCAGAACCCGATCGAGCAGGAAGGCACCTATCCGCTGCCCGAAGCCCAGCTCGACCGCTTCCTGATGCACGTAAAAATCGGCTTCCCGGACGCCGCCGTCGAGCGGCGGATCCTGCAACAGGCACGCGGTGAAGCGCTCAATGGCGAAACCAAACCCGAACGCCGAGTCAGCCAGCAAGCGATTTTTGCCGCGCGCAAGGAAATCCTCGGCTTGTACATGGCCGACGCCGTGGAGGAGTACCTGGTCCAACTGGTGATGGCCACCCGCACACCGGGCAAGTTCGACCCGGAAATGGCCGAATGGATTGCCTACGGCGCCAGCCCGCGGGGCTCAATTGCCCTCGACCGCTGCGCCCGGGCCCACGCCTGGCTGGCCGGTCGCGACTTCGTCAGCCCCGAGGACATCCAGGCGGTACTGTTCGACGTGTTGCGCCACCGCATCATTTTGTCCTTCGAAGCCGAAGCCGCCGGTATCGACCAGGACCGCGTGGTCCAGCGGATTCTCGACGTCGTAGCCGTCGCTTGACCCCGATGAGCACCCCCGCAGCGCCCGAGCCGGGCATCCGTGTCAGCCTCTCGGAGCTGATCGAGATGCGCCATCGCGTGCGCGAAGTCCAGCTGTTTTCCACGCCAAGCCAGCGCAGCCCGCTGATCGGCCTGCACCACTCCAAGCTACGCGGGCGTGGCGTGGACTTCGACCAGGTGCGGGTCTACCAGGCTGGCGACGACGTGCGCACCATCGACTGGCGCGTCACCGCACGCACCCAGGAACCCCACACCAAGCTGTTTCACGAAGAACGCGAACGCCCGATCTTCATCATGGTCGAGCAAAGCCGCCGCTTGTTCTTCGGTTCCGGGCTGATGTTCAAGTCAGTCCTCGCCGCCCAGGCCGCGAGCCTGATCGGCTGGGCCGCGCTCGGCCACAACGACCGGGTGGGCGGACTGGTCTATGGCGACAACGAACACTACGAGATCAAGCCACGACGCAGCAAACAGAGCCTGCTGCAATTGCTCAACCGCCTGGTGCGAGTCAATCAGAGCCTGAGCACCGAAGGTGAACCGCCCAGCGACGACCTCGGCATGGCCCTGCGTCGCGCCCGGGAAGTGTTGCGCCCCGGCAGCCTGGTGATCGTGATCTGCGACGAGCGCGCCCTGACCGAGGGCGCCGAGCAACAGCTGAGCCTGCTGTCACGCCACTGCGACCTGTTGCTGCTGCCGCTGTCCGACCCCTTGGACCACGCCCTCCCCGCCGCCGGCCTGTTGCGCTTTGCCGAGCGCGGCGCGCAACTGGAGCTCGACACCCTGAACGTCGAACTGCGCCAGAGCTATCGCGCCCAGGCCGAAGCGCGGATCGCCCGCTGGGAGTTGCTGGCGCAAAAACTGCGGGTGCTGCTGATGCCCCTGAGCACCCAGAGCGAAATGGTCGAGCAACTGCGCGAATACCTCAACCCGCAACGCCCGGGGAAAAGCCAATGAGCAGCCTCGAGCAACTGCAGCCGCTGATGACTCCGCCGCCGATCCCGTTCTGGCCACCTGCCCCGGGCTGGTGGCTGCTGCTCCTGCTGTTGCCAGCGCTCGGCTTTGGCCTGTGGCAGTTGCGCCGGTTGCTGCCGGTCAAGCGCAACCTGGTGCGCGCCGACCAACCTCTGGACCCACTGCGGGTCGCGGCGCTGGCCGAGCTGGCGCAGATGCCCAAGCCCTACGACGGCGCACCGGCCGGGGCCTGGCTGCAACAACTCAACGGGTTGCTCAAGCGCCTGTGCCGCAACGACTATCCCTACAGCCAGAGCCACACCCTCAACGGCCGCAAATGGCTGGCGTTCCTCGATAACCGTTGCCCCGCTGCCGGCCTCACCCGCTGGATGATCCTGGTCGAAGGCGCCTACAAGCCGGAATGCAAACTCGATGACAAGGCCATCGCCGGCCTGACCCAGGCCATCGACACCTGGATCCGCAAACATGTTTGAGTTCGCCTGGCCGTGGATTTTCGCCTTGCTGCCGCTGCCGTGGCTGATGCGCGTGCTGCTGCCGGTGGCCGACAGCGGCGAGCCGGCGCTCAAGGTCAGCTTCCTCAGCGACCTTGAAGGCCTGGCGCGCCGTCGCGCCCGAGCCAACCTGCCGGCCTGGCGCCAGCAGGCACCGTTCATACTCCTGTGGTTGCTGCTGCTGGTAGCCGCTGCCCGCCCGCAATGGCTGGGTGAGCCGTTGCCAATCGCCGCCAGTGGCCGCGATTTGCTGGTGGCCGTCGATGTGTCCGGCTCGATGGACTTTCCCGACATGCAGTGGCAAGGCGAAGACGTCAGCCGCCTGGAATTGGTCCAACACCTGCTGGGCGACTTTCTCGAGCAGCGCGATGGTGACCGGGTCGGCCTGATCCTGTTCGGCAGCCAGGCCTACCTGCAGGCCCCGCTGACGTTCGACCGCCGCACCGTGCGGGTCTGGCTCGACGAGGCGCGGATCGGCATCGCCGGCAAGAACACCGCCATTGGCGACGCCATCGGCCTGGCCCTCAAGCGTCTGCGCCAGCGTCCGGCGCAAAGCCGGGTGCTGATCCTGGTCACCGACGGCGCCAACAATGGCGGCGAAATCGATCCCCTGACAGCCGCGCGCCTGGCAGCCGAAGAAGGCGTGAAGATCTACCCTATCGGCATCGGCGCCGACCCGGAACAAACCGGGACCCTGGGCCTGCTCGGCCTCAACCCGAGCCTGGACCTTGACGAGCCGGCGCTCAAGGCAATTGCCGAGGCCACCGGCGGGCGCTACTTCCGCGCCCGCGACGGTGCCGAACTGGAGGCGATCAAGCAGACCCTCGACGAACTGGAACCGGTGATCCAGCAACCCACCCAGGCCCGCCCCGCACAGGCGTTGTACAGCTGGCCATTGGCGGCGGCGTTGCTGATGAGCATGCTGCTGGCGATTCGCGAACGCTGGCCGCACAACCCACTGCAACGCCTGTTGAATTCATCGCACTTTCTGCAACAGCACCCGGACTGGCGCCAACGGCTCAAACGCCTGCGTCTGCGGAGGCGTCGATGATCGACCTCTGGCCCCATTGGTTCCGTCCCTGGTGGTTACTGCTGCTGCCGCTGCTGGGCTGGTTGCTGTGGCAACTCTGGCACCGGCAAAAACGTGCCGGGCGCTGGCAGATGATCCTGCCGCCGGCCTTTCACGCCGCGCTGCTCAAGGGTGGCAGTGGCCGTGAGAGCAAGACCCCGTGGATCGTCCTCGGCCTGGCGTGGCTGCTGGCCGTGCTGGCGCTGCTCGGTCCGAGCTGGGACCGGGTCGAACAGTCCGCGCAAAAACCTGCCGACCCGCTGGTGGTATTGCTCGAACTGACCCCGCAAATGCTCGCCACCGACGTCACGCCGACGCGCCTCGAGCAAGCGCGGCGCAAACTACTCGACCTGCTGCAGAGCCGCAGCGATGCGCAAACCGCAATCGTCGTGTATTCCGGCAGCGCCCACACCCTGGTGCCGCTGTCGGATGACCTGGCCACCAGCCGTAACCTGCTCGAAGCCCTCAAGCCCTCGATCATGCCGCAAGTCGGCCAGCGCGCCGACCTCGCCGTGGCCAAGGCACTGACCTTGCTGGAGCGTGGCGCCCTGGGCCAGGGACGAATCCTGTTGATCGGCTCGTCTCTAAGCGAACAGGAGCGCCAGGGTATTCGCCAGGCCCTGCGCGGGCAGGCCCCGCAGTGGTTGATGCTGGGCATCGGCACGCCCCAGGGTGCACCTGTCACCGCCGAGGATGGCAGCTTCCTCAAGGACGCCCAGGGCGCGATCCTGGTGCCACGCCTGGACAGCCCGAGTTTAAAAGCCTTTGCCAATGAGCTGGGCGGCCGCTATCGCCAGGCGCGGGTGGATGACAGTGACCTGCGCGGCCTGGGCCTGTTTGACGCACCCCACAGCCTGCGTGAAGACGGCCAGACCTTGCGCCTCGACACTTGGGCCGACCAGGGCTATTGGCTGTTACTGCCGCTGTTGCTGCTCGCCGCCTGCGCCGGGCGCAGGGGCTGGCTGTTGTGCCTGCCGCTGTTGTTCATGCTGCCGCAGCCAAGCCAGGCCTTCGAGTTCAACGACCTGTGGTTGCGCCCTGATCAACAGGGCCTGCACCTGCTCCGGCAGAAGCAGCCGCTGGCCGCCGCCGAGCATTTCCAGGACCCGCAATGGCAAGGGGTGGCGCTGTACGAGGCCGGCCAGTATGCCGCGGCCGCCGAACGTTTCGCCCAGGGCAGCGACGCCCGAGCCCACTACAATCGCGGCAACGCCCTGGCCAAGAGCGGTGAACTGGAGGCTGCGCTGGATGCCTACGAGCAAGCCCTGGAGCAACAACCGGAATTGCGCCCGGCACAAACCAACAAAGCCCTGGTCGAGGCGCTGATCAAGCAGCACGCCACGCCGCCTGCCACCGAGCCAGAACCAACCAGTGAGGAAACCCCGCCACCCGGTGCACAAACACCGCCGCCGGGGACTGCGACACCGCCTTCCAGCAGCGCAGAACAGCCCGCCGAGACCCCAAGCGAGCCAGCCGAACCCGTGGTGGAGAATCCAGCCGAGCCGCAACCCGACCCCGACCACCCACCCCAGCCGGGTGATAATGAAGTGCCGGGCAGTGAACTGGGCGACGAGCGAACCACCACCCCACCGCTGAGCAGCGCCGATAACGACTTCAATGGCGAACACCGCGAAGCGCTGGAACAATGGCTGCGTAAAATCCCCGATGAACCGGGAGAACTGCTCAGACGCAAGTTCTGGTACGAACAGCAACAACATCAAGATCAGGGAAAAACTCGATGAACCGCTGCACCGCACTCTCACTCGGCCTGCTGTTCTGCACCCTGCAAACCCAGGCGGCGGGCCTGGTCGCCAGCGTCGACCGCAACCAACTGAGTTCCGGGGAAACGGTGGAGCTGACCCTGGAATCCAACGATGTCACGCTTTTCGGCAAACCCGACCTGAGTGCCCTGGAGGCGCAGTTCGAAGTACGCGGCACCCGTCAGGTCAACCAATTGACCAGCCTCAACGGCGAAAATCACGCCACCACCCGCTGGATCATCACCCTGCTGCCCAAGCTCACCGGCAGCGTGGTAATTGCGCCGTTGCAACTGGGGGAATTCACCAGCGAACCGATTGAGCTGACCGTGGTGCAAAGCCAGACCCAGGACACCCCGAGCAAACTGGCACCGGTGTTCGTCGAGGCCAGCCTGGATCAGGACAGCGTCTACGTGCAGGCCCAGGCCATCCTGACCCTGCGCATCTACCACTCGGTGTCGCTGTACGACGACAGCAATATCACACCGCTGCAGATTCCCGATGCGCGCGTCGAACCGCTGGGCGAGTCGCGCACCTACGAAAAAGTCATCAATGACCTGCGCCATGGGGTGATTGAACAGCGCTATGCCATTTACCCGCAGCACAGCGGTGTCCTGAGCATCCCGCCGCAGATATTCAGCGCCACCCTGGTGGACGCCCAGCCGAGCCAGGACTCCGCGGCCCAGGGGCCGAAATCCGGCAAGTTGCTGCGCGTCAGCTCCGCCGAGACCACCCTGACCGTCAAGGTCAAGCCCGCCGAATATCCGCCGGATACCCCATGGCTACCGGCCCGAAGCCTGAGCCTGGGGGAACACTGGAACCCGGAACCGGACCGCAGCCAGGTCGGCGACTCGCTGACCCGCAGCCTGACGCTCAAGGCCGAAGGCTTGGCCAGTTCGCAACTGCCGCCCTTGCCGGCGACTGACGTCAGCGGCCTGCGCCGCTACCCCGACCAACCGCAACTGAGCAATCAGCAGAGCGACCGTGGCCTGATCGGTAGCCGCGAGGACCGCGAAGCCCTGGTCCCCACCCGCAGTGGCAACATCGAGTTGCCGGGCGTCGAGGTGGTGTGGTGGAACACCGACGAAGACCGCCTGGAACGCAGCAGCCTGCCGGCGCGAACCCTGCACATCCAGAACAACCCGAACTTGATGATCGACACCCCGGCCGGCAACGCGCCGGCCCAGCCCACCGCCGACAGCGAAGCGCTGTGGTACTGGAAGCTCGCCACGCTGATCCTATCCTGCACCACCCTGCTCGGCTTCGGCCTGTGGTGGCGCGCGCGCTGGCAACCGGCGATCCTGCGCGCCGCCCAGACCGGGCCGAGCCCACGCACCCTGCTCGATGACCTCAAGCGCGCCAGCCAGGCCAACGACCCCCAGGCCACCCGCCAGGCGCTGGACGCCTGGGCGCGCCAGCAACCGGAAACCCTGGCTGACATGGCGGCGCGCTTCGTACCGCTGTCCGACGCCCTCGACGGCCTCAACGGCGCGCTCTACAGCGAAACCGGACAACACTGGCAAGGCGAAGACCTGTGGCGCGCGATCCGCGCCATCCCCACCGCCGAACGGGTCCAGGACCCGGTGGGCGACAGTGGCTTGCCGCCGCTTTATCCTAAGTAATTTCGATACCCTGCAGGGGCAAGGCTTGAAGGTGATCACGTCCCAAAGAACGTTATCGCCAGCAAGCGTTGCTCCTACACAGTCCACCTCTTTCAGAATGAGCGGAGTTTGCCTTGCGTCTGTTTCACACCTCCGACTGGCACCTTGGGCAAAACCTGCATGGCCAGGAACGCGACTACGAACACGGTTGTTTCCTCGACTGGCTGCTGCGTCAACTGGGGCAGGATAAGCCCGACGTGCTGCTGATCGCTGGCGATATCTTCGACACGGTCAACCCACCGGTCAAAGCCCAGGAACGCCTGTACGACTTCATCGTCAGTGCCCACGAACAACAGCCCGCGCTGAGCATCGTGATGATCGCCGGCAACCACGATTCCGGCTCCCGGATCGAACTGCCCGCGCCGCTGATGCGCCGCCTGCGCACCCACGCCCTGGGCCGAGTGCTGTGGCTCGATGACGGGCAACTGGATGCCGAACGGTTGCTGATCCCGCTGCCCGACGCCTCGGGCGAGATCGCCGGCTGGTGCCTGGCACTGCCATTTCTGCGCCCGGCCGAAGTCACCGGCGCCCACCTGGGCGACAACTACCTGCGCGGCATCGGCCAGGTGCATGAGTGGCTGATCGCCGCCGCCAACGCCAAGCGCCAGCCGGGCCAGGCGCTGATCGCCATCAGTCATGCGCACATGGCCGGCGGCTCGGTGTCCGAGGACTCCGAACGCAGCCTGATCATCGGCAACGCCGAAGCCCTGCCCGCCAGCCTGTTTGGCCCGAGCATCAGCTACGTCGCCCTCGGCCACCTGCACAAGCCGCAGAAGGTCAACGGCGAGGAGCGCATTCGCTACTGCGGTTCGCCCATCCCCTTGTCCTTTTCCGAAATTGGCTACCAGCACCAGATCCTCGACGTGCGTCTTGACGGCTCGACCCTGGTCAGCGTCGAGCCGCGCCTGATTCCGCGGGCAGTCAACCTGCAACGCATGGGCCCGGCACCGTTGGCCGAGATCCTCGGCCAACTGGCAGCACTGCCCGACATCGACCTGCTGGCCGATGTCCAGCGCCAGCCCTGGCTGGAGGTACGGGTGCGCCTTGACGAGCCGCAACCGGACCTGCGTCAACAGGTAGAAAACGCCTTGCAAGGCAAAGCCGTGCGCCTGGTGCGGATCGCCGCCGAATACGCCGGCAGCAGCGCGGGGGGTGGCAGCGATGAGGGCGACACCTTGATCGAACTGGACCAACTGACGCCCCAGGAGCTGTTCAGTCGCGCCTGGCTGGATAATTACGGCAGCGCCGTCGACGAACAGACCCTCAGCGATTTTGCGCAACTGCTGCAAGACGTTCAGCAGGAGAGCGAACAGCCATGAAGATCCTCGCCATCCGCCTGAAGAACCTGGCCTCGCTGGCCGGGCCGTTCGAGATCGACTTCAGCGCCGAACCGCTGGCCAGTGCCGGCCTGTTTGCGATCACCGGCCCCACCGGCGCCGGCAAAAGTACCCTGCTCGACGCCTTGTGCCTGGCCCTGTTTGGCGCGGTACCGCGACTCAACAACACTGGGCGTGACGCCAAGGTCCCGGACGCCGACGGCGAAATCGCCACCGGCGATCCACGCACCCTGCTGCGCCGCGGCACTGGCGACGGCTACGCCGAGGTCGACTTCCTCGGCATTGATGGCCGGCGCTACCGCGCGCGCTGGGAAGCCAACCGCGCCCGGGAAAAAGCCAACGGCAAACTGCAGGCCAGCCGCCAGAGCCTGCGCGACCTGGACACCGATCAATTACTGGCCAGCCAGAAAGGTGAATACAAGACCCAGCTCGAAGCGGTACTGGGCCTGAACTTCGAACAGTTCACCCGGGCGGTGATGCTCGCCCAGAGCGAATTCAGCGCCTTCCTCAAGGCCGACGACAACGACCGTAGCGAACTGCTGGAAAAACTCACCGACACCGCGCTCTACACCCGTCTGGGCAAACGCGCCTTCGACAAGAGCAAGGAAACCCGCGAGCTGCACAAACAGCTGCAGGACCAGGCCAGCGGCGTCACCCCCCTGGAGCCCGAGGCCCGCGCCGAACTCGACCAGCGTTTCAGCCAGGCCCAGCAGCAGTTGAAGACCCAACAGGCGCAGCTCAAGCAGTTGGAACTGCAGCACACCTGGCTCAAGGAACTGCAACAGATCCAGGACCAGCAACTGGCGGGCGCCGAGCAACTGCAACAAGCCCAGCACGCCTGGGATGCCCTGGCGGACGCACGGCTGAACCTCAAGCGCCTGGAGCACCTGGCCCCGCAACGCCACCAGTTTGCCCGCCAGGCCGAGCTAGATGCGCAGTTGAGCCCCTTGGCCGCATCGATCCAGCACCACAGCGCCCAACAGGCCGAACAACTGGTCCGTCAGGCACAGCTGGAACTGAGCCTGGAGTCGGCCAAGGCGGCACTGATTCAGGCGCAACAGCAGCACACCAACAATGTTCCGCTGCTGCGTCAGGCGTTCGAAGAGCAAGGCAACCTGGCGCGACTGACCCAGGCCATCAGCGCTTCGGCGGAGCTCAAGCAGACCGCCGAACAGGCAAGCCTGCAAGGCCAGCAAGCCATCACCCAGATGCTCGAACAACAACAGCGCGTGGCCGAGCGCCTGGTCAGCATCGCCAGCCAGTTGGAGCAAAGCCTGCAGTGGGCGCCGGTCAGCGATGCCTGGAACCTGCACCGCGAGCGCTTGCAGCAACTGATGCTGGTGGGCAATCGCCTGAAACAAGGCGAGGCGGAACTGCAGGGGCTGCAACATCAGGCGAGCACCAGCGCCAGCCGCCTGGAGGAGCAGCGTCAGCTGCTGCAGGTGCTGTACAGCGAAGCCGACGTCGAACCTCAGGCAGTCGCCGAGCAGATCCAGATTCTCGGCAGCCTGCTGCAAGACAACCGCAAGCAACTGCGGGCGGTGGAAGAGCTGACGCGGCTGTGGGCCAACCAACAGGAGCTGGACAATCGCGGGCAAGCCCTGCAACAGCGCCTACACAGTGCCCAGGGCGAACGCGAACGCCTGACCCGCGAAGGCGTTCAAGCCAAGGCCGAGCTGACCGTGGCCGAGCAGACACTGACCGTCACCCAAGCGCTGCTGGAGCGCCAACGCCTGGCCCGCAGCGCCAGTGTCGAGGAGTTACGCGGGCAGTTGCAGGACGATCAGCCATGCCCGGTCTGCGGCAGTGTCGAGCACCCCTATCACCAGCCCGAGGCTTTGCTGCAAAGCCTGGGCCGACACGATGAAAACGAACAGGCCAGCGCCCAGAAAGCCGTCGACCTGCTCAAGGAAACCCTCGCCGAACTGCGCGCCGAAGTCGGCGGCGTGATCGCCCAGCAAAAAGAGCTGCTGCAACAGCAGGAAAACCTGCTCACCCAGCAGCAGAGCCTGGCCCCGAGCCTGGAAGCCCATCCGCTGGCAGCCCAGTTGCTGGCGCAGGATCCTGGCCGCCGCGAAGCCTGGCTGGCCCAGCAAAACACTCAGTTGAACCAGAACCTCAGCCAGGACGAACAGCGCCAGGGCGCCCTGCTCACCCTGCAACAGGACGCCGCGCGCCTGGCGCAGCAACTGCAGGCCGCCGAGCAGGCCAGCCAGCAGGCGGCGCAACAGCTGACCTTGCAACAGCGCGAACTGGGCAACGACCGCCTACGCCTGGACGAAGAGCTTGCCGCTTTCGCCAACCTGCTCCCGAGCGCCATCCTTGAAGGCCTGCGCCATGAACCTGCAGCGACCTTCCTCCAGCTCGACCAACAGGTGGCCCAGCGCCTGGAGCAACTGGCGCGCCAGCGTGAAGAACTGGACGAGCAGCAGCAACGCCAGCCAAGCCTGGAAATGGAACAAGACCGCCAACTGACCCGGCTGCAACAGACCGAGGCCGCGCAACAGCAGCACGCCCTGCTCAGCGCACAGCTGCACGGCGCCCAACAGCAACTCAGTGCGCTGCTGGGTGAACAGCCGAGTGCCGAAGCCTGGCAAACACAACTGGAGCAGGCGCTCGAACTGTCGCGCGAGGCACAAGCCACGGCCAGCCAGCAACTGCAGGAAGTGCATAGCCAGCTCATTCAGCTGGCAGCCGAACTCAAGGCCCAGCAACAGCGCCAGCAGGCGCTGGACAGCGAACGCCAAGCACTGCAGAGCAACGTCGCCGAATGGCGTGCCCTGCACCCCGAACTCGACGACGCAGGCCTTGCGCAGTTGCTGGGTTACAGCGACGAACAGGTCAGCCAGTTGCGCCAACAGTTGCAACGCAGCGAAACCGCGATCGAGCAAGCCAAGGTCTTGCTGCAGGAACGCGAGCAGCGCCTGCACGAACATCAGGCCCAGCACAACGCTTACCTGGACGGCGAACAACTGGCCGCGGCCCTGGGCGATCTGCAAGCACAGGCCGCCATCAGCGAACAACAATGCGCCGAGTTGCGCGCACAACAGGCCGAGGATCAACGACGCCAGGATGCCAACCAGGCGCTGGCGCAACGCATCAGCCAGGCGTATCTGGAGTGGCAGCGCTGGGCCCGGCTCAATGCCTTGATCGGCTCGGCCACCGGCGACACTTTCCGCAAGATCGCCCAGGCCTACAACCTCGACCTGCTGGTGCATCACGCCAACGTGCAATTACGCCAACTGGTGCGGCGCTACCGGCTCAAGCGCGGCGGCAGCATGCTCGGCCTGCTGGTGATGGACACCGAGATGGGCGACGAACTGCGTTCGGTGCATTCATTGTCCGGCGGGGAAACCTTCCTGGTCTCGCTGGCGCTAGCCCTGGGCCTGGCCTCGATGGCTTCGAGCACCTTGAAAATCGAGTCGCTGTTCATCGACGAAGGTTTTGGCAGTCTCGATCCGGAGTCGCTGCAACTGGCGATGGACGCCCTCGACGGCCTGCAGGCCCAGGGACGCAAGGTGGGGGTGATTTCCCACGTGCAGGAAATGCACGAGCGGATTCCGGTGCAGATTCAGGTGCGTCGCCAAGGCAACGGACTGAGCACCCTGGAGGTGAAATGAACCGGCTGTATTCCTTCCGCCGCTGCCCCTACGCCATGCGGGCACGCATGGCGCTGCGCTATAGCGCGGTGCCATTGGCCATCGTCGAAGTCAGCCTCAAGGCCAAGCCGCCGGAGATGCTCGCGCTTTCAAGCAAGGGCACGGTGCCGGTACTGAGTACCGATGGCCGAGTGATCGACGAAAGCCTGCAGATCATGGCCTGGGCGCTGGAGCAGAACGATCCCGAGGACTGGTTGCTCAAGGACAACCCTGTCGCTCAATCACTGACGGCGGCGCTGATCGAAGAAAACGACCAGGTGTTCAAGGTCAGCCTCAATCGCTACAAGTACGCCGAGCGCTACCCGGAGCATTCCAGGGAGCACTACCGCGCCGAGGGCGAAGTGTTCCTGCGCAAGCTCGATGGCTTGCTGCAACAGCAGCGCTATCTAGTGGCCGATCACCCAAGCCTGGCCGACATTGCCCTGATGCCCTTTATCCGCCAGTTCGCCCACGTCGACCGCGACGGCTTCGCGCAACTGCCGTATCGGCAGTTGCAAGCGTGGCTTGAAGGGTTGATCGAGTCAGCGTTGTTCACGGCGATCATGGCCAAGCAACCCGAGCATCACTGATACCACTGAATCAGGCACCATTGATGTTGGCTATGCCGGCTTCATCGCGGGCAAGCCCGCTCCCACAGTGATTTTGCAAACCCGTGGGAGCGACCCGCTCGCGATGGCGGCGGAACAGGCACCATTGATGGTGTCACACTTGGTGCCTGGCAGATCAATGCTGGACTTTGTGATCCAGCGCCGCATAGAAATTGGCGCTCTGTTGCAGGTATTTCTGGGTGTAGGTCTGGGTGCCGGTTCTTTTGTCGTTGATCTCGACGCTGGCATTGGCTGGCAGCACGACGCTGGCTGAGATGGCGGACGCGGCGATGACGGAGAAGAGATTGAAGTTCATGGCGGTAACCCTCGTGTGCAGTTGGCTTGCTTGCCTGTGTAGGCCGTGAAGCAAACTTACGCCCGAGGGTTGGCGCGCTTGAAATCTTTTGTATCAGTAGCCGATATCACTGCGATTAATACAACGGTGCAAGCCCCGTCAGGCGGGGCCTCACGCTTACGGGCGGGACAGGAACTTGAGATCGCTGGGCGCATCGAACGCCAGCTTCTGCACGGTTTTACCCAGCAGGCCGCTGTGTCCATCACGCTCGATGACGACGATCTGGTTACTTTTCTGGTTGGCCACCAACACAAACCGGCCACTCGGATCGAGGCTGAACTCGCGGGGATGATCGCCTTCCACCGAACGCCGTTGCAGCTCCTTGAGCTCACCCGTGCTCGGGTCGATGGCAAACACCAGCAGCTCGTTGGCCGTACCGCGGTTGCTGACGTAGAGGAACTTGCCATCGGCAGAGGCATGCAACGCGGCTGCGGCTTTTTTCGCCGCTGGCTGCCCGGCTGCCAGGTCCACCAGTTGGCGCTGGGTCAGCGTGCCATCCTGGTAGTCGAACACCGCGACTTGCGCGCTCATCTCCATGCTCAGGTAGGCATGCTTGCCATCGGCGGCGAACAGCAGGTGCCGTGGCCCGCTGCCTGGTGGCAACTGCACCGAGGCCGGCGTGGCGGCCGTCAGCGGGTGCTCCGGATTAGCCTTGGGGTCGTAGCGATAGACAAACACCTGGTCGGCCCCCAGGTCATTGGAAAACACGAACCGACCGTCCGGTGACGACACCGTCGAATGCACGTGGGCCGACATCTGGCGCTCGGGGTTGACCCGGCTCGCCGGATGGCTGCTCAGTTGCACGGGTGGCGACAACCGGCCCTCGCGGCTGACCGGCAAGACCGCCAGGCTGCCACCCGGGTCGGCCGCTACCGAGTAGTTGCTGACGAACAGGTACTGGCCATCGGCGCTGAGGCTCGAATGAGTCGGCTCGTTGCCCAGGCTCTGTACCTGGTTGATCAAGCTCAGTTGGCGGGTCTTCGGGTCGATCGCCAGGCTGCTGACGCGTCCGACCACGTCAGCTTGTCCGGGGCCATTCTCGTTGACCACGAACAGTTGCCGCTGATCGCGGGACAAGGTCAGCCACGAAGGGTTGGCGCTCTGGAACACTTGCAACGGCGTGGCGTCGAGCTGGCCGCTGCGGCTGTCGAACTGCAGGCGATAGATGCCCTGGCTCTGGCCTTGGGTGTAGCTGCCGATCAACAGTTCATGGGGCTCGACGGGAGCGGCCTGCACCCCCATCGCGGCGAAGCTGCTGGCCACCAGGAGCGGCCAGAGGTTACGCATCGCCATGGTCTTCGCCTTCATCATTGCTGCCACTGAACGCGCTCATGCACACCAGGCGGTGCTCACCGGCATCGCCGCTCAGGGTCCAGCTCTGCAGGTCGGCGTCGAACACGGCCGCCTGCACCTGGGCCAGGCTGAACACCCAATGCTTGGCCGCGCGGCCATCCATGCACTCGATGTGCAACTGATCCTCCTCGTCCAACGAGAAGTCGAAGGCGTGCAGGCCATCGATTTCCAGCATGTCGCAGGTTTCGAGAATGGTGAGCAAGGTATCGGTTGCAGCAGTCATGGCGATCAATCATCAAGTTGAAAGGCGCAATGATAGCGGCCGTGAGCCCGACAGCGCAGCGAACCGGCAAAAAAAAACCGCAACCCTGGGGCTGCGGTTCTTTCACTTCAGGTCAGGATCAGTGGGCAAACAGCGAATTACCCTTCTGCCCTGCCAGTTTCTCCGGCTTGATCAGGAACCGCGCCAGGGCTGGCAACAGCCACAGGGCGCCGAACATGTTCCACAGCAGCATGAAGGTCAGCATCAGGCCCATGTCGGCCTGGAACTTGATCGCCGAGAAGATCCAGGTGCACACGCCGATGGCCAGGCACAGGCCGGTGAACAGCACCGCCTTGCCGGTGGATTTCAGCGTCTGGTAGTAAGCCTCCTGCAATGGCAGGCCGGCACGCAGGAAGCTTTCCAGGCGGCTGTAGATGTAGATGCCGTAGTCCACGCCAATCCCCACCCCGAGCGCCACCACCGGCAAGGTTGCAACCTTCACGCCGATGCCCATGAAGGCCATCAGGGCGTTGCCCAGCACCGAGGTCAGGACCAGCGGCAGAACGATGCACAAGGTCGCCGCCCAGGAGCGGAAGGTGATCATGCACATGGTGGCTACACAGATGTAGACCAGGATCAGGATGGTCAGCTCCGACTCCTTGATCACCTCGTTGGTGGCCGCCTCGATCCCGGCGTTACCGGCGGCAAGGATGAACTCCAGGCCGTCCTTGTTGTTTTCCTTGGCAAACTCCTGCACCGCATGCACCGCGCGGTCGAGGGTTTCGGCCTTGTGGTCGTTGAGGAACACCAGCACCGGCGCCAGGGAGCAACTGTTGTTGTACAGGCCGTCGGCGCGGGCGATGGAGTTGTTCAGCACGTCAGGGTTACGCGACAGGGTTTCCCATTTCAGGTTGCCCTCGTTCATGCCCTTGATCATCTGCTTGGACACGGTCACCAGGGAAATCGCCGACTGCACGCCCTCGGTGTTCTGCATTTTCCACATCAGCTCATCGATCGGCGCCATGGCCTCGTAGCGCGAGCAGCCTTCGGACTTGGTCTTGACCATCACCACCAGTACGTCGGAGCTGGTGGAATAGTTGTTGATGATGAAGTTGTTGTCCTTGTTGTAGCGCGAGTCCGGACGCAGCTCCGGTGCGCCCTGGTCGAGGTCACCGATTTTCAGGTTCTTGCTGTACCACAGGCCGCCACCGAAGGCGATCAGGGCGATCAGGATCGACACCGGCGCGACTTTGGAGCTGGCGAAGTTCGACAGCAGGCGCCAGAACGGGTGTTCGCGGGTCGCGTCCTTCTTGCTTTTGGCGATGGCACGCTTGCTGATGCCGACGTAGGAAATCGCCACCGGCAACAGGATCAGGTTGGTGAATACGATCACCGCCACGCCGATGGAGGCGCCGATGGCCAGCTCGCGAATCACCCCGATGTCAATGATCAGCAAGGTAATGAAGCCCACCGCGTCCGCCAGGATCGCGATCATGCCCGGCAGGAACAGCTGGCGGAAGGTACGCCGGGCTGCGGTCAGCGCGTTGTCGGCCTCGCTGGATTGCAGGGCGATACCGTTGATTTTCTGCACGCCGTGGGAAATACCGATGGCGAAGATCAGGAACGGCACCAGCATCGAGTACGGGTCCAGGCCGAAGCCGAACGCATGCATCAAGCCCAGTTGCCAGATCACCGCCACCAGGGTGGTACTCAGTACGGCGATGGTGCTGCGCACGCAGTTGGTGAACCACAACAGCAGGACCAGGGTGATGACAAAGGCCACGCCGAAGAACAGCACCACCATGATCAGGCCATCGATCAGGTCACCGACCTTCTTGGCAAAACCGACGATGTGGATCTTGATGTTGGGGTTCTGTTGCTCGAACTTGTTGCGGATCTTGTCTTCAAGTTCATGGGAGAACTTCTGGTAGTCCAGCGCCAGCAGCTTGCCCTGGTCTTGCGGGTCCGGGTAGGACTCCAGCAGCGGAATGTCGACGATGCTCGACTTGAAGTCGTTGGACACCAGGCGCCCGACCTGGCCGGACTTGAGCACGTTGTTGCGCAGCAGTTCGAGGCTGTCGGCCGAGCCGTTGTAGCTCTGCGGGATCACTTCACCGCCGGCAAAGCCCTCCTCGGTCACTTCGGTCCAGCGTACGCTGGGGCTCCACAGCGACTTCAGGCCCGAGCGATCGACGCCGGAGATGTAGAACACCTCGTCATTGATCTGGCGCAGGGTCTCCATGTACTCCTTGGAGAAGATGTCACCGTTGGTGGCCTCCACCGAAATCCGCACGGTGTTGCCCAGGTTCGCCAGATCGTTGCGATGCTCCATCATTTTTTCAATGAACGGATGCTGTAGCGGGATCATTTTTTCGAAGCTGGTCGAAGGCCGGATCAGCGTCGCCTGCCAGAACAGGAAAATGCTCACCAGCAGGCAGATCACGATGACTGCCGGGCGGTTGTTGAAAATCAGGCGCTCGAGAAACGTCGCCTTGTCTTGATGATGACTGCTCATGGATGTCATTTCTCCGCCTTCTTATTATTTGCCCGGCTCATTTATTCAGTTCTGCACCGGTTGGCGAAGTGGCGCGAACGCCGCCCTGTCCGACCAAAATCAAATTGCCGTTGCCTGCCGCCGTGACGCCCGCCACCGAAATCCGGTCTGGGCGATTGAACACACTGAAGGTCTGCCCGTCGTCATTGCTGCGCACCACGCTGCCGCCGTTGCCGACGATCACGATCGAGCCATCCTCGAGCAAGGTCGCGCCAGACAGGCCGAATTCCAGGGCGCCGCGCGCAGCCTTGAGCTCGACCGGCTCCCAAGTGCTGCCAAAATCGCTGGAGCGGAACAGGTTGCCGCGCAAGCCGTAGGCCAGCAGCGTCGATGGCTGGGCGGTGCCGATGACCCCGAACAGCGAACCCTCGTACGGGCCTTCGACCCGTTCCCAGGTCTGGCCCCAGTCGGCGGAGCGGAACATGCTGCCCTGCTCTCCGACGATGAACAGGCCGGCATCCTTGACCGCGGCAATGGCGTTGAGGTGGTACTGATCTTCGTTGTCGAGGCGGTCACTGACGTCTTCCCAGGTTTTCCCGGCGTCGGTGGTTTCCAGTAGCGCGCCATAGGCACCCACGGCAAAGCCGTTGCTGGCGTCCTTGAACCAGACGTCGAGCAACGGCGCTTCGCGCTTGAGGTCTTCGAACTGCTTGGTCCAGGTCACTCCGCCGTCGGCGCTGGCGAGGATCTGCGCATCGTGACCGACGGCCCAGCCATGCTGGTCATCGACGAAGAACACCGAGGTCAGCAACTGCCGCGAAGGCACCTTGGCCTGGGTCCAGGTGCTGCCCTGGTCATCGGAATAGAGAATGTGCCCGCGGTCACCGACCGCGATCAGCCGCTTGCCGGCATGCACGACATCGAGCATCAAGCCCTTGGCGGACTTGGCCGACTCAATGGAATAGACCGTATCGACGGCTGGCGTGGCATTCGCCAGGGCCGGTGCCGACAGGACCGCGCTACCCAACAGCGAGAGCGCTGTAGCCAGCAACGCGAATCTGCGTAGTGCCGGCGGGCGGCCAATACCCACACCCATGACAGGCTCACTCATAGACCTTTCCCCCATTATTATTGTTAGGTCGTTCAACCTTTCAGGGCGCCGTGCGGGGCGTGCTACCGGATGACCGGGTTCAGCGTTGAGCTGAAACCTGCAATCTAGAGCCCCTTCTCGGAAGCTGGCCTATCCTATCCAGCTTTAGAATCGTCTGACAATCGACGCCACGTTATGTTTTGTTAACTTGGGGAGTAAGGGTAGGCGCTGAATGGCAAGGCATTAGTGCGCATGATGAAAAAAGGCCACGAAGGTTAATGCCGATCAGTTAAGCCCTTTTGTAGGAGCGAGCTTGCTCGCGAAGAACTCAACGGCGCCGCGTTTATACTGAATACACGCGTTATCGTTGACGTTTTTCGCGAGCAGGCTCGCTCCTACATTAGTAGATTGTGCTGTTCGCAGATTTTGCATCACATACAGCAAACCTGTGGGAGCGAGCTTGCTCGCGATGGCGGTGGGTCAGGCGCCATCGATGTTGAATAGGAAACCGCAAGCGGGCGCCGCAAGCAGGCACCGCAAGCGGGAGCCGCAAGCGGGCACCCGCCCCTACCTAAGCCAGGCTTTTGCTGACCACCTCGAAGACGTCGCTGGACAGCTCGCCCGAGGCGCGGATGCGTTCCAGTTCAGCTTTCATCAGCGCCTGGCGGGCGCTGTCGTATTTGCGCCAGCGGGTCAACGGCGCCAGTTGGCGCGAGGCGATCTGCGGATTGAAGCCGTTGAGCTCGATCACCAGGTCGGCGAGGAAGCGATAGCCCGAGCCGTCGGCGGCGTGGAAGTTGATCAGGTTCTGCCCGGCGAACGCCCCCACCAGCGCCCGGACCTTGTTCGGGTTCCTGAGGTTGAACGCCGGGTGCTCCATCAGTTGCCGCACGCGCTGCAAGCCACCCGGCAGGCCGCTGCCAGCCTGAACGCTGAACCACTGGTCCATGACCAGCGGATTGTCCTTGAAGTGCTCGGCGAAGCTCGCCAGGGCCTTGGCCCTCTCGGCCTCGAACGGCGAATTGACCAGCACCGCCAACGCCGTCAGGCGCTCGGTCATGTTGTCGCAGGCCTCGAACTGCTCAAGGGTCGCGGCCAGGACTTCAGGCTTGGCGCTGAGCATCAGGTAGGACAAGGCGATGTTCTGCAGGCTGCGCCGGGCAAAGTGCTCGGCCTCAGCGAGGTACGGTGTCTGCCGGGACAGCTCGCGATTGGCCTGATAACGCAGCCACAACCCTTCGAACAGTTGCTCGGCCAGTTGTTTGCGAGCAAATTCACGGGCGGCATGAATGGCCTCGACGTCCGCCACTTCGCTGATTTCGGTCAGGTAGGCTTCACTCGGCAGCGAGAGCATTTCGGCAACCATGGCCTGGTCCAGGCTCGGATCGGCGAGCACGCTGCGCAGCGCTTCGATCAAACGCTGGTCGAGGGCCAGTGCCTGCCCCGCCTGGTGCTGGCCGATCAGTTCCTGGAGCACTTGCACCGACAGTTGCTGGCCGGCTTCCCAACGGTTGAAGCCGTCGCTGTCGTGCTGCATCAGGAACATCAATTGGTCGCGGTTGTACGGGAAGCTCAGTTTCACCGGTGCCGAGAAACCGCGCAGCAAGGACGGCAGCGGGTGTTCGGCAATGTCGAGGAAGGTGAAAGTCTGTTCGGCTTCGGTCACCGACAGCACGCGGGAGGTGCCACTGGCCGCCGCTTCGCCGCTCAGGCGCAGGGCAATCGCCGCGCCCTGGCGGTCCAGCAGGCCCAGTTCCAGGGGAATCACGAACGGCAGTTTCTGCACCTTGTCCGGGGTTTCCGGGCAGCTCTGGCGCACGGTCAGGCTGTAGCTCCGGGCCGCGGCGTCGTACGACTCGCTGACCGCCAGACGCGGCGTACCGGCCTGGCTGTACCAGCGCTTGAACTGGGTCAGGTCGACGCCGTTGGCGTCTTCCATGGCCTTGATGAAGTCATCGCAGGTCACGGCCTGACCATCATGGCGTTCGAAGTATAGGTCGCTGCCTTTGCGGAACCCTTCGTTGCCGAGCAAGGTGCGGATCATGCGCACCACTTCCGAGCCCTTCTCGTAGACCGTCAGGGTGTAGAAGTTGGAAATCTCGATGAAGCTGTCCGGGCGCACGGCATGCGCCATGGGGCCGGCATCCTCGGCGAACTGATGGGTGCGCAGGTAGGCGACGTCCTCGATCCGCTTGACGGTGCGCGAATGCATGTCAGCGGAGAACTCGGCATCGCGGAACACCGTGAAACCTTCCTTGAGCGACAACTGGAACCAGTCGCGGCACGTCACGCGGTTGCCCGACCAGTTGTGGAAGTACTCGTGGGCGACCACCGCTTCGACCCGCTGGTGGGCGGCATCGGTGGCGGTTTCGGCACGGGCCAGCACGCAACTGGAGTTGAAGATGTTGAGACCCTTGTTCTCCATGGCACCCATGTTGAAGTCGTTGACCGCGACGATCATGAAGATGTCCAGGTCGTACTCGCGACCGTAGACTTCTTCGTCCCAGCGCATGGACTTCTTCAGGCTGTTCATGGCGTGCTGGCACTTGTCGATGTTTTCCGGCTCGACATAGATGCGCAGGGCCACGCTGCGTTGGGTCATGGTGGTGAAGGTGTCTTCGACGCACCACAGGTCACCGGCCACCAGGGCGAACAGGTAGGCCGGTTTCATGAACGGGTCTTCCCAGGTCGCCCAGTGCCGGCCGTCTTCGCCTGGGCCTGAGGCAATCGGGTTGCCGTTGGACAGCAGCACCGGATAGCTGTGCTGCTCGGCGCTGACCGTGGTGGTGAACTTGCTCATCACGTCCGGGCGGTCGAGGTAGTAGGTGATCTTGCGAAAACCCTCGGCCTCGCACTGGGTGCAGAACATGCCACTGGACTTGTACAGGCCTTCCAGGGCGGTGTTGGTTTGCGGGTGGATGCGCACGCTGGTATCGACCGTGAAGCTGGTGCTGGTCGGGTGCAGGGTCAGGTGGCTGTCGCTCAACTGATAGTCGGCCGGCGTCAGCGTGTTATCGCCCAGGGCCACCGACAGCAGTTCCAGCTGCTGGCCGTCGAGCACCAGCGGCGGCAGGCCGGTGCCTTGGGCCGGGTTGCGGCGCATCACCAGTTGCGCATGGACCAGGCTGTGGTCCTCGAACAACTCGAAGGTCAGGTGCGTCTCGTCGATCAGGTACTCAGGCGCCTGATAGTCCTTCAGGTAAATCATCTTCGGTTGTTCGGTGCGCATGGCTCGAATCCTTCTACTGATGCACGGCGAGCTGGTAGGCCGTGTATTTACGAATATTGATCACGCCGGTGTCGAAGATCAGGTACTGGCCCTTGATCCCCATCAGCGTGCCTTCGGCAATCGGGTTCTTGTCCAGGTTAAAACTGACAATCTTCGCCGGGTATTGTTGCACCGGGTAATGGATCTCCAGCGGCGCGACATCGGTCACCGGCTGAATCGCCTGCAAGCCAAAACGCGCCTGCAAGCCTTGCAGGCCTTCGGCACAGCTGGCAAATAGTTGATCGCGAACCGCGGCCAGGTCGACCGCGGGCGCTTCGCCCTTGAGCAAGGCGCGCCAGTTGGTCTTGTCGGCCACCTGGCTGCGGAACAGGTCTTCGACGAACCCCGATTGCTGACGGGTCGACACCCGCATGATGGGCAGTGCCTGGCGGGCGCCCTGGTCGATCCAGCGGGTCGGCAACTGGGTGGCGCGGGTGATCCCGACCTTGACCCCGGAAGAGTTGGACAGATACACAATGTGATCGGTCATGCAGAACTGCTCGCCCCAGCCCGGGTCGCGGCAGGTGCCGGCGTCGTAGTGACAGCGTTCCGGGCTCATGATGCAGACGTCGCACTGCGCCAGCTTGGTCATGCACGGGTAGCAGTAACCCTGGCTGAAGCTGGTCTTGGTCTTGCGTCCACAATGGCTGCAGTGGATCGCCCCCAGGAACTCCAGGCGCAGCGTGCTGCCGATCAGCGGGTTGACCGGCACCTCGGTATCGCCCAGGCGAAAAGCGTATTGCACCGCCGACGCGTCGAGGCGCGCCGACATTTTACTGATTGCACCGCGGCCAATCTCGATCAATGGATGGCATCCGACTTGAACAGGATATTCGGCACTTCGATCGACTTGGAGCTGCATTCCTGCGGGCCCATGTAGCCGGTGCGCTGGTCTTCGGGCAGGTTCTGCACTTCCCAGGCAATCATTGCCTGCAACGACAGTTCACGCTGCTCGGCGGTGAGTTTGCCGCCGTCGGACCACTTGCCGATCTCCACTGCCAGTTTCAGGCTCTGGTAGATCTCGGGGGTGATGTTGTTGATCATTTCGCTAAAAGAGGACATCAGGGTCTCCGTGCTCTTCATTTACTAAACAGATTAGAGGGCTGTTTTACGACGACTGTACAAGCCGCCCAACAAACCGGTGGCGCAGCCGACGAGTAACCCGCCGACGTGGGCCGCATTGGCGATTTCGCCGAAACCGATCAGCGAGATCAGCCCCGACAGACAGAGCACCAGCCACACCAGCATCATCACCAGCACGCCACGCGGCAGGCGATAAGCCGGGTTCGGCGCCAGCCATTGGTAGATCCAGCAGTGCCCAAGCAGGCCGTACAGCACTCCGGACAGGCCGCCGAACAGCCCCGGACCGCCGTAAAAATACTGGGCGTAGTTCGACACCAGGCTGAACAGCAGGGTCAGGCCCAACAGGTTGATGCCACCCTGGCGCGCTTCGATGCGCCGTCCCAGTTCCCAGTACCACATGCCGTTCATGGCCACGTGCAGGAAACCGAAGTGGATCAGCATCGGCGTCACCAGGCGCCACCACTGCCCCGCCGCCAGGCTGTCGGCCAGGGGGGTGAAATGGATGTACTCGCCCACCACGCGAAACTGCAGGAAGGTGAACCAGCGCATCGTATCGAGGTTGGTCCCCAGTAAGGTGATAGCGCCGACGATCAGCGTCAGCAGCAGCACCAAGGCGGTCATGGGGCTGGCGCGCAGTTGCGCAATAAAACCCGGACGCTGGGATTTCGCCGCGGGCGGCAAGTCCAATTGCTGATCGGGATCACCTGCTGGAAACCGTTGGTACAGCGCGCGCACGTCTTCGCTGACGGCGTGCGGCACCCAGAGCACCTGCTGTCCCGCCTCCTCGCTGACTCGATGGGGCACCTGCATACGTTGCAGCAGTTTGACAAAACCACTGAGGTCCACAGTCAGGGGCAGACGTAATACAGCAACAGCACTCATTGCGGGGCCTCCGGCCGTTCGACATCGACCCAGACGAATTTGCTCGGGTCGAGTCGGGTTTCCTGGTCAAGTCGATAGGCAACCAGCTTGCCGTACAGCACTGCGCTGTAGTCCAGGCACGCCAGGTTCTGGCGGATGGGCGCTGGTTTGCCGCTGCGCCAGTAGTGGCCGACGAACAACAAGGGCTCGTCGACGCCATAGCGCAGCAGGGTGTCTTTTTCCACTGGGGTCAGCGGGGTCTGGGCCACGGGTTCGGGCAAGGCGTCCGGCTGGAACACGATGTCGCCGTAGGTCTGCGGGTTGTCTTCCCAGAATTTGGTACGGAAGAACGAACGCGTCAGGCCATCGCCGCTGGTCATGGTCAAGCCGTGGGGCAGGCGCATGTCGGTGCCGCGCAACAGGCGGTCGAAGGCCATGCAGGCAAAGCTGCCGCTGACCGCCGCGGCCTGGACGAAGTGTTCATCCACGCAGCCGTCAGGGTGCTGGCGGCGCAGCAGGTCGATCAAGCCACCGTCCCAGCAGGCATGCACTACCCGGAAACGCCCGGCGTCGACAAACAGCGGCATCTCGTAGAACCATTCGAGGAAGTCGTGCCAGTCTGCGGGGTGGTGGGCAAACTGGCTCAGGGTTTCATCGATCAGCCGGGCATGGCGCGGGGTGTGCTCGCGCACGTACTGCTTGCCGCTGCCCGGTGGTGCCGGTGTGCTCCAGCCCAGCGCGTTGAACTCGTGGTTGCCCATGATGCACAGCGCCTGGCCTGCCTCGACCATGTCGTGCACCAGGTGCAGCGCCTCGCGGATGCGCGGGCCACGGTCGATGACGTCGCCCAGGAACACCGCCATGCGCGATGGGTGACGCCACACGCCACCCAGCTTGTGGTACCCGAGTCGGTCCAGCAGATGCTCAAGGGTATGAGCGCAACCGTGCACGTCACCGATCAGGTCGTAGCTACGCGCGGGATCGAGCATCAGTCGCCTCCACCACCCAAACGGCTGCCCCAGCCAAGCTTGGTCCGGCAGACTTCGTAGTAGTTGTGGTCCAGTGGGTGGATCAGCCGCAACTTCTGCGCCTTCTTGCTGATAGTGATGGTGTCGCCGGGTGCGCAGGTAAAGTGATTCTGCCCATCACAGGAAACCTGCGGGTAAATCTGCATATCCTTGGACACGACGATTTTCAGCTCACTGTTGCCATCGACCACGATCGGCCGTCCGGACAAGGTATGGGGGTACATCGGCACAATCACAATGGCATCGAGCTTGGGGTGCATGATCGGGCCGCCGGCCGACAGCGCGTAGGCCGTGGAACCGGTGGGTGTGGCGACGATCAGGCCGTCGGCTTTCTGGCTGCAGACGAACTGGCCGTCGATGTACAGCTCGAACTCGATCATCCGGGTCGACTTGCCGGGGTGCAGCACCACGTCATTGAGGGCATCGCCCTGGCCGATGGCTTCGGCATGGCGGCGCACTTCGGCCTGGAGCAGGAAGCGGTTTTCCACCAGGTAGTGGCCGTCCAGCACTTCGGCGACCTTGACTTCCAGCTCGTCGGGGCGGATGTCGGTGAGGAAACCCAGGTTGCCGCGGTTGATCCCCAGCACCGGGATGTTGTGTCGCGCCAGTGCCCGTGCGGCGCCCAGCAGGCTGCCGTCACCGCCGACCACAATCACCATGTCGCAGACTTCGCCAAGCATCTTGCGCGACGAGGTCTGCAGGCCGTGGCCGGGCAGGACTTCGGCGATGGTGTCTTCGAGAATCACGTGCAAGTGCCGGTCAAGCAGGAATCTTTTCAGTCGGCGAACGGTATCCAGCACCTGGGAACTGCCCAGGCGACCGATAATGCCGATATTGCGAAATTGCTCCATGGGGCTCCTGCGGGGGTCTGCGACGGCGAAAACCACGATTATGGGCGAAAGCGCTGCGTAGACAAAATCCTTTCAGCCGGGACTTTAGAAGCTATGCTCGCAAAATGATCCTGTTCCCCGATTTGCTCACCCTGCCCCACCAGTTGCACCACCCGCAAGTGCGCGACCTGGCGTGGGTGATTCTCGCCCCGCCAATGCTCAGCGCCACGCCCTGGCCGCAACGCCATCCGCTGGCCGGCAGCGCCTGGGTGGACGATCCGCAGCGCCTGGAGCGCTGGCTGCGCGAGCTCGACCGCGACAGCTACGCGCTGCTGCACTGGTTGTCCCAGGCTCGCACCCGGCGCCTGGGCCTGTATTACGAACGTCTGTGGCAGTTTGCCGTGCAGCATGCGCCGGGGATCGAACTGATTGCCGCCAACCTGCCGATCCGCCGCGAAGGTCATACCCTGGGGGAGCTGGACATGTTGCTGCGCGACCGCGACGGTGTGCATCACCTGGAGTTGGCAATCAAGCTCTACCTCGGCCCGCAACAAGGCAACGGCCAGGACCCCGCACAGTGGCTGGGCCCCGGTTGCCACGACCGACTGGACCTGAAGCTGGCGCACCTGAGCCAACACCAGCTGCCGATCTCCGCGCGCCCGGAGAGCCGCGCGGCCCTGGCCGCCCTGGATATCGGGGAGTTCAGTGCCAGGTTGTGGCTCGGCGGCTATCTGCTGTACCCGTGGCCGGGGCACGCCGAACCCCCGACCGGTGCCCACCCGCAACACCTGCGCGGCAGCTGGCTGCACCAGAAGGACTGGCCGGCCTTTGTCGCGCAACGCCCGCCCGGACGCTGGGTAAACCTGCCCCGCCACGCCTGGCTGGCGCCTGCGCACTACAGCGCCGACCAGGCCTGGCGCCCGAAGCAACTGCACGCCTGGCTGGCTGAGCTGCAACCCATGGCGCCGGCACAGCTGATGGTGCGCCTGAGCGAAAACCCTCAGGGCGACTGGGAGGAAGCCGAACGGTTGTTCCTGGTTTCTGATTTGTGGCCGAACGTTCCGGGGTCGAGCTGAGTTACGCGGTGCCTGGGCCGGCCTCATCGCGGGCAAGCCCGCTCCCACAGGTTTGGTGGTGTATGCAAAACCTGCGAACACCCCAAACACTGTGGGAGCGGGCTTGCCCGCGATAGGGCCAACGCGGTCCTAAACCGACAACCGCACCGCCAAGGCCGCCAGTGTCACCAGCAACACCGGCAATGTCAGCACAATCCCGACCTTGAAGTAGTAGCCCCAGCCAATCTGGATATTCTTGCGTTGCAGCACATGCAGCCAGAGCAAGGTCGCGAGGCTGCCGATCGGGGTAATTTTCGGCCCCAGGTCGCTGCCGATCACGTTGGCGTAGATCATCGCCTCCTTGACCACCCCGGTGGCCTGGCTGGCATCGATCGACAAGGCACCGATCAGCACTGTCGGCAGGTTGTTCATCAGCGACGACAGCAGCGCCGTCAGCAGCCCGGTGCCCATGGCCGCGCCCCACACGCCGTACTGGGCGAACAGATCCAGCCAGCCGGCCAGGTAGGCGGTCAGCCCGGCATTGCGCAGGCCGTAGACCACCAGGTACATGCCCAGGGAAAAAATCACAATATGCCACGGCGCTTCCTTCATCACCTTGCGCGTGGAGATCTTATGCCCACGGGCAGCGATAGCCAGCAACAGCGCCGCGCACACCGCGGAAATCGCGCTGATGGGAATCCCCAGCGGCTCCAGGGCAAAACACCCCAGCAGCAGGATCGCCAGCACCGCCCACCCGGCGAAGAAGGTGGCTTTGTCGTGAATCGCGGTCTTCGGCTCCGCCAGTTGCTCAGGCTCGTAACGCTGCGGTATATCGCGGCGGAAATACCACAGCAGTACCGCCAGGGTCGCGGCCACGGCCACCAGGTTGACCGGCACCATCACCGCGGCATAGCGGTTGAAACCAATGTGAAAGAAGTCGGCCGAGACAATGTTCACCAGGTTCGACACCACCAGCGGCAGGCTGGCGGTGTCGGCGATAAATCCAGCGCCCATCACGAAGGCCAGGGTCGCCGTCGGCGAAAACCGCAGGGCCAGCAGCATTGAAATGACGATCGGAGTGAGGATCAGCGCGGCACCATCGTTGGCGAACAGCGCCGAGACCAGGGCCCCGAGCAAGACCATATAGGCAAACAGCTTGCGCCCGCTGCCGTGCCCCCAGCGCGCCACATGCAGGGCCGCCCAGGCAAAAAAACCGGCTTCATCCAGCAGCAGGCTGATGATGATCAGGGCGACAAAGGTCCCGGTGGCATTCCAGATAATTTCCCAGACCAAGGGGATGTCGCTCAAGTGCACCACGCCACTGAGCAAGGCCAGCACCGCGCCGAGCATGGCACTCCAGCCGACGCCCAGGCCCCTGGGTTGCCAGATCACCAGGGTGATGGTCAGCAGAAAAATCAATGAGGCGATCAGCATGCACAGCAACCTTCAATCAACGAGTTTGGAAAAGAGAAAGCCATCAGCAGCAACGTTGTGGACGGCCAGGCATCGCCACCAACCGCGCGATATCCGCAGCCAGCCAGGCCTCGTTGGCGACCAGGGCTTCGCGCAACAGCCGGGCGACCCAGGGCGCAAGTTGCGGATGAACCCGGTAATACACCCACTGCCCTTGCCGGCGATCGGCGAGCAGACCACTGCTGCGCAATTGCGCCAGGTGCCGGGAGATTTTTGGCTGGCTGAGGTCCAGCGCCGCAGTCAGCTCACAGACACAAAGCTCGCCTTCGTGGGTGATGAGCAAGGCGATACGGCTGCGGGTGTCATCGGCCAGAGCCTTGAATACTTCGACGGGATTGCAGGATGGGGACATGGAGGGAGTGCGCCTGGACTAACCAGGCGCAAATATATGGAATTTCGAATATCTGGTAAAGCACAGTCTTTGGGAATTGGGTTCACGCGTGCAGCTGTCGAGCTCGCGAGACTGCGTCAACGGCCGCAGGACGTTCATTCGATATGGCAATACCGCGTGGGGTCGCTGCGCAACCCCACGCGGCCTTCGGCAGTTGCTACAAAGCTCACTCAGGATTTTTTGTGTTGCTCGACCCACTTGGCGTAGGCGTCGATGAAGCCTTGCAGGAATGGCCGGACCTTTTCCGAGAGCTTGCCCGCCTCATCGAAGGCCGAACCCGCGCCCCCCAGGTACGCTTCCGGCTGTTGCATGCACGGCACGTCGAGGAACACCAGGGACTGGCGCAGGTGGTGGTTGGCGCCAAAACCGCCAACCGCACCGGGTGAAACGCTGATCACCGCGCCCGGTTTACCGCTCCAGGCGCTCTTGCCGTAAGGCCGTGAACCAACGTCGATGGCGTTCTTCAACGGTGCCGGTACCGAGCGGTTGTATTCCGGAGTCACGAACAGCACCGCGTCGGATGAGCTCACCTGATCGCGAAAAGTGCTGTAGGCTGCCGGCGGGGTTACGTCGATGTCTTCGTTGTAAAGCGCCAGATCACCAATCTCGACGATGTTCAAGCGCAGGTTGGCGGGAGCCAGTTCGGCCAGCGCCAGCGCGACCTTGCGATTGATCGACTGTTTTCTCAAGCTACCCACCAGGACAGCAACCGTATAGACCTTGCTCATTGGAGATTCCCGACTATCTGGCTAAAGGAGCCTGTAGTTATAGATGATTCGGTGCCATTTCAGGGGGTTGTTGTGCGGTTATCGCGGCAAAACACTATTTTTTTCCTGTAGGAAAACTTACCAAGCTTATCGACGGTCTACAGAACCGCAAATTGAGTGACTTATCTCCAGAGGTTCTAAGCAGATGGCAGCAGTACTCGTCGGACAATTCCATGCAAGAGACGCGGAAGGCCGTGTCTATTCGGTGCATGAGTTCCAGGATTCCACCCCGTCGGCAGACGGTTTCAGCACCTCCGTTCCTGTTACCACCTACAAGCTGGCCATCGGTGATCGAGTCAACAAACTCGACGGCAACGAATTTGTGCTGGTGCAATCGGGCGTCACCATCATTCGTGAACCGGACGCCAACGTCGCCTCTTGAGCCCGCCGTCATGAGCTGAAGTCAACGTCACGGACTTGGGTTAGGATTCAGCCACTACCCCTCACCTGCTGAACATGGACTTCACGCATGCGTCTACGCCATATCGAAGTGATCCAGGCACTCCTGCAAACCAGCCATCTGGGCACCGCTGCCGAGATGCTGCAATTGCCGGTGGCCGCGATCGAGGGGATGTTGCGCGAGGCCGAGGATCATCTCGGCTTCATGCTGTTTGCCAGCGTGCGCGGGCGCCTGCAGGCGACCCGCGAAGCTCGCCAGCTACAGGTGCAGATCGACCGCGTGTATGAAGCCTTCGAGCCCGTGCAACGCCTGGCCGACAGCCTGCGTCAGTATCAGGCCCCGCCGTTGCGGGTGATCTGCACTCCGCCCCTGGCCCAGCAACTGGTGCCCCAGGGACTGGCGAGCCTGCGCCGGCGGTATCCCGATGCGCCCTGCTCGCTGCACAGCCAACCCACCCGCGATATCGTCAAGAGCCTGCTGCTGCGCGAAAGCGACCTCGGCTTGAGCCTGCATGACCCCGAACACGCCGACATTCACTGCCAACTCCTGGCCCAGGGCAAGCTGCAACTGCTGGCTCCCCACGGCTGGCTGCAACCGCGACAGAAGTACATCGGCGTGCAGGACCTGGCGGGCCAGTCATTGGTCGGGCTGGAAGGCCACGACCCACTGAGCCCGCTGTTCGACAGTAAATTGCAGGCCCTGCGCCCCGCCCCGGTGATTCACACCCGGGTGCAGACTCACCAGATGATGCGCAGCATGGTCGAGGCCGGCGAAGGCCTGGCCATCGTCGACCCATTTACCGCCCTGGGTGCCAAGGCCGGTGGCCTGGACGTCTGCCCACTGTCACCGGCGGTGCCGATCAACCTGTATGCCCTGACCCTCGACAATGCTGTCGCCACACCAGCATTGAGCGCACTGCTGGAGATTATCAAGGCACAAGCCGAGGCGATGCTGGCGGGCTGACCGGGTGCTCCAGCGGGTCGGCAAACAGGCGGTACCAGAACAACGCCACTTCCGCCGTCTGCGGGTCGATACCGCGATATCGCAGGTGATCGATGCCGCCAATCACATACCCACAACGCTCATACAGCCGGCAGGCGCCCAGATTGTTGTTCTGGGTTTCCAGCATGATCCCCGGCAGCTTCTTCTTGCGACTCCAGAACTGCGCCACGTCGAGCAATGCCTTGGCCACGCCATGGCGTCGCGCCGGCGCATGCACCGCCAGCTCATCGATATGGGCGAAGCCGTTCCAGTTGGTGCTGACCACGATGTGCCCCACCGGTTGGTCATCAAGGAAGGCCATGAAAATCGCACTGTCGGCGGCGTCGTGGAAACTGGCGAACTCCTCGGGGTCGATGCCGTAGCATTTGCGATAAGGCGTGATGGTTTGCAGTGGCCAAGCCGCCACCGGTGTATCAAGTTGGGCGCGGGCATAGGCCCTGACTTCAAAACTGAAGTCGCTGCCCCAGATGTACGCGGCAAAACCCTGGTCAGCGACACGCACTGCCAGGCCCGGGTATTTGGGGTTGATGACCGGTTGCATGCTGGGAAACGTCCTCAAATCTTGATGCAATCGACGGTGTAGTTCCGCCCATTGCCCTCATCTTCATGTTGCAGGCCGTGCACATCGGCGACGAACCCCGGGAAACTGCGGTCAAACGTGCGGGCAAACGCCAGGTAGTCGATGATCGAGCGAGTGGCCTCGGTAAAACGCTCACCGGGCATGATCAGTGGAATCCCCGGCGGGTACGGTACCAGCATCACGGCAGCGATGCGCCCTGGCAATTGATCGATGGGCACCGCCTCGACTTCACCACGGACCAGTTGATCATAGGCATCGGCCGGCTTCATCGCGACTTCCGGCAGCACCGTGTACATGCGCTTGAGGTGCTTGGCCGTGGCGTTGCTGCGATAGCAGGCGTGCAATTGGTCGCACAGGTCGCGCAAGCCCATACCCTGGTAACGGGCGCCGTCCTGCTGGGCCACACAGGGTAGGCAGGCAGCGAGGCTGACGTTGGCATCGTAGCTGCGCTTGAACTCCAGCAGCTCGGTGAGCAAGGTGCTCCATTTGCCCTTGGTGATGCCCATCGAGAACAGCACCAGGAACGAATACAGACCGGTCTTCTCGACCACCAGGCCGCGCTCCCAGAGGAACTTGCTGACCACCGCCGCCGGGATCCCACGCTCGCTCAGCGCCCCGCCGGCGGTCAGGCCGGGCATCACCAGGGTCACCTTGACCGGGTCGAGCAGCACGTAGTCCTCGGCGATATCACCAAAACCATGCCACTCGTCTTCGGGCAGCAGCAGCCAGTCCGCGGTTGCGACCCGGTCGATACCGGTCACCAGCGGTGGCTGCCAGATCGAGAACCACCAGTCATCGGCAGCAATGTGCTGGCGCAGATTGGCCAGCGCCCGGCGAAAGCTCAGGGCCTCATCGAACATCTCCTGCAACAGCGAGCGCCCCGCCGGCCCCTCCATCATCGCCGACGCCACGTCCAGCGAGGCAATGATGCTGTACTGCGGCGACGTCGAGATGTGCATCATGAAGGCTTCATTGAAGCGGTCGCGATCCAGTTGCCGGGCACCACCGTCCTGCACGTGAATCATCGAGGCCTGGCTGAAGGCCGCCAGCAGCTTGTGAGTCGAATGGGTGGTGAATACCAGCGGGCTGTCGGCCGAACGCGAAGTGCCCATGCCGTAGCGCCCGGCGAAGAACTCGTGAAACGCCGCATAGGCGTACCAGGCCTCGTCGAAGTGCAGGACTTCGACGCTGTTGCCCAGGGTTTGCTTGATCAGCTCAGCGTTGTAGCAAAGGCCGTCGTAGGTCGAGTTGGTGACCACCGCCAGCTTGACTTTGGCGGCACGGCCACGGGTCAGCGGGCTGGCATCGATCTTGGCCTGGATCGATTCAGGGCTGAACTCGCTCAAGGGGATCGGGCCGATGATCCCCAGCTCGTTGCGCTCGGGGCACAGGTACAGCGGGATGGCCCCGGTCATGATGATCGAATGCAGCACCGACTTGTGGCAGTTTCGGTCCACCAGCACCAGGTCATCGCGGGCGACCATCGCCTGCCAGACGATCTTGTTGGCGGTGGAAGTGCCATTGATCACGAAAAAGGTGTGATCGGCACCGAAGTTGCGCGCGGCCCGGGCTTCGGCTTCGGCCAGGGGGCCGGTGTGGTCAAGCAGCGAGCCGAGTTCGGGCACCGAGACCGAGAGGTCCGAGCGCAAGGTGTTTTCCCCGAAAAACTGGTGGAAGGCCTGCCCTACCGGACTCTTGTGATAGGCCACGCCCCCACCGTGCCCCGGGGTGTGCCAGGAATAGTTGGAGTCGGCGGTGTGCTGCACCAGGGCCTTGAAGAACGGCGGCAGCAAGCCATCCAGGTAGCTACGGGCGGCCCGCGCCACCTGGCGTGCGAGAAAGGGCACGGTGTCTTCGAACAGATAAAGAATGCCGCGCAACTGGTTAAGTTCGCTCATGGCGTCGGCCGGGGCGTTTTCCAGGGTGACCTGTTCGCCCAGGGCGAAAATCGGCAGGTTCGGCGCCCGGGCGCGGGCCACCCGGATCAACTCGGCCATGTTCTGCAGCAGGTGGGTGTTTTCCCCCGCCCCCTCGGCGGCAATCAACATGCACGCCAGGCCGTGGTGAGTCGAGGCAACCAGTCGCCCTTCCGCGTAATCCACCGCCGACACGACGCTGAAACCTTCCTGCTCCAACTCCCTGGCGATACCCCGGACGCGGTCACCGGCAACCGTGTCGGCCTTGATGTCGCGGTGAACGATGAGGACCGGGAACTTCAAGTCTTTGTACATGGGGCTTGGCGTCCTGAGACGGCGGACCATGGTCTGCCAATACACTCAGGGTAGAGGGTTGCGGCCCATGTAGCGAGCGATGCACCGGAACCTACGGGTAAACGGTATGGCTGATACGAGAACACCATGAACCCGGCACAAAAGCCCGCACAATCCATGGGTACACCGTCCCCCTGTGGGAGCGGGCTTGCCCGCGATGGTCGTGAACGATGCCGCGCCAAGCCAGGCTCAACGCGGGGTCCTTAAGTCCATCACGGACAAGCCGCAAGCGGGCGCCCGCTCCCACAGGGTCGGCGCTACTTCCTCAGCCCAGGGCTTTGGCTTCGGCCAGTTGGGTCCACAGCGCGGGCGCGCCGGCGGACTTGGCGATGATTTCCAGGCGCACGGCATGCTCGGCCAGTTCGGCTTCGCTGGCCCGAATGATCCGCGCCGGGGTGCGATCCGCCGGCAGGCGACGGATTTCACTGGCCTGGCTGCCGGAGCCATCACCCGAACCGTTACCGTCAGACGCATTGCCAGCCAGCGACAGGCTGGTCTGGCCGCCGGTCATGGTCAGGTAGACGTCGGCAAGGATCTCGGAGTCGAGCAACGCGCCGTGCAGTTCACGGCCGGAGTTGTCGACGCCATATCGCTTGCACAGGGCATCGAGGTTGTTGCGCTGCCCGGGGTGACGCTCCCGGGCCATCATCAGGGTGTCGAGGATCGAGCAGTGCTGGGTGATGTCCGCCCGGTCGTGCGCGCCCATCAGGGCAAATTCGTTGTTGATGAAACCAACGTCGAACGCCGCGTTATGGATGATCAGTTGGGCGCCCTTGATGAATTCAAAGAACTCATCGGCCACTTCAGCGAAGCGCGGCTTACCCACCAGGAACTCGTTGGTGATGCCGTGGACGCCAATCGCGCCCTCGTCACTTTCCCGATCTGGCTGCAAATAGACGTGGAAATGCCGGCCCGTCAGGCGTCGGCCGAGCAACTCGACGCAACCGATCTCGATGATCCGGTGCCCGTCGGTTACCGGCATGCCGGTGGTTTCGGTGTCGAGCACCACCATCCTCTGAGCCATCTATGTACACCCCTTCTGCGTAGCATTTTGCGTAGGGCGGCGATCTTAACACAGAGCTGCAAAGCACCGCCCGATGGCAGTTACAGGCCTCAGCCCTGGTCGCCACCGCCCACCGGCATTACCAACCCGGTGATGTAGGCCGCGGCGTCGGACGCCAGGAACAGGATCGGTTCGACCTGTTCATCAATGGTGCCATAGCGCTTCATCAGGCTGCTGTCGACGGTCTGGTCGACGATCTGCTGGTACCAGACCTGCTCCTGCGGGCTCTGCTCGGCGCTGTTGCGCGGGATTCGCCGCGGCGGTGCTTCGGTGCCACCTGGGGCCGTGGCATTGACCCGGATCCCGCGCCCGGCGGTTTCGAAGGCCAGGCATGCCGTCAGGGCGTTGACCCCGCCCTTGGCCGCGCCATAAGGCACACGATTGACACTGCGGGTGGCGATGGAGGAGACGTTGACGATAGCCCCACTGCCCTGCTCCAGCATGTACGGCAATGCGGCGTGACAGCACCACAGGGTCGGAAACAACGACCGCCGGACCTCCGCCTCGATCTGCTGCGCCTCGTAATGTTCGAACGGCTTGGCCCAGATGGTGCCGCCAACATTGTTGATCAGGATGTCGAGACGTCCGAAACGCTCGACCGCGGCCTGCATCACCCGGTCGCACTCGGTGTATTGTTCAAGGTCGGCCGTGAGGGTCAGGACTTCGCAGTGTGCGCCCAGTTGCTCCTGCAACTCGAACACCAGCTCAGAGCGATCGACCAGCACCAGGCGCGCACCTTCCGCCGCCATGCGCTCGGCCACTCGACGCCCGATACCCTGGGCTGCGCCGGTAACCAGCGCGACTTTTTCGTGGAATCTGTGCATTTCCAATCCTCAAGACGGTGTGACTGATCCCTGTGGGAGCGGGCTTGCCCGCGATGACTTCGGCACAGTCAACATCATTGTTGGCTGACCCGGCGCTATCGCGGGCAAGCCCGCTCCCACAGGGGATGGGGTGGCTGCCTGAGCCTGTCAGGCAGCACTGGCGGCAAATTTTTCGTAGTAGAAATTCTTCGGTGCAATGCCCTGCTCGCGGATGTACTGGCTCACCGCCTCGACCATCGGCG
Source organism: Pseudomonas sp. Irchel 3H3 (assembly GCF_900187635.1). Classification (NCBI taxonomy): domain Bacteria; kingdom Pseudomonadati; phylum Pseudomonadota; class Gammaproteobacteria; order Pseudomonadales; family Pseudomonadaceae; genus Pseudomonas; species Pseudomonas sp. Irchel 3H3. Next base: position 84,830 of record NZ_FYEC01000011.1, read on the forward strand.
GCGGACCACAGAGGTAGACGTCGACGTCGCCATCGTTCAAATGCCGGGGTTCGATGTGCTGGGTCACGTAGCCCTTGAGCGGGTGGCTGCTTTGCGGGTTGGCCACGCAGGCGCTGAAGCTGAAGTTGGGGATGCGCGCGGCAAAGGCTTGCAGGCGATCGAGCTCTACCAGGTCAAAATCGTTGGTCACCCCGTAGATCAGGTGCAACGGATGGGCACTGCCCTGGTCGGCGATTTTTTCCAGCATGGCGGTGAATGGCGCCAGTCCCGTGCCCCCCGCCAGCAGCAACAACGGCCGCTGGATATCGCGCAGGTAGAAACTGCCCAGGGGGCCTGCCAGACTCATGCAGTCGCCGGCCTTGGCGATGCCGGTGAGAAAGCTGCTCATCAACCCGCCTGGAACGTTGCGGATCAGGAAGCTGACCTCGCCGTCACGCTGCAGCGAGCTGAATGAATAGGCCCGGGTCTGCTCGCTGCCGGGAATGCCCAGGTTGACGTATTGCCCCGGCAGGAACGCCAGCTTGCTCAGGGCCTCACCCTTGATCGACAGGGCTATGGTGCTGTCCGACAACTGCCGCACCTGGCTGATGGCGGCGCTGTAGCTGGCCTGCTGGGTGCGGCAGACATCGGACGAGGCCGGCACCCGCACCACGCAATCGCTCTGGGCGCGCATCTGGCAGGTCAGGACAAACCCCTGCTCGGCCTCTTCGGCCGTCAGCGCGTCTTCGATGTATTCCTCACCCAGGTCATAGCGCCCGGCCTCGGCAAAACACTTGCAGGTCCCGCAGGCGCCATCGCGGCAATCCAGCGGGATGTTGATGCCCTGGCGGTAGGCGGCATCGGCCACAGTCTCACCGGGGTTGGCGTCGACAAAACGGGTGACGCCGTCTTCAAAATTCAAAGCGATGGAATGGGACATGACCGCGGCCTCACAAATGGTAGACATCGATGACCTGGCGAACGTAGTCGTTCTTCAGGATCACTTTCTTGGCCTTGATCAGCGGGCTGTCACCGCGCACGTCGAGGGTGTAGAAACTGCTGCCGAAATAGCTGTCGACGGTCTTGTAGCGAAAACTCAGGGTGTGCCAGTTGAAGCGCACCTTGCACAGGCCGTCGTGCTGTTCGAGCAGCTCGATGTTGCTGATGTTGTGGGAGGTCCGGGTGTCCGGCACGCTGGCGCTGGAACGCTCGGTCTTGATACGGAAGATGCGGTCTTCAAGGCCGGTGCGGTTGCCGTACCAGATCAGGGAAATTTCCCGCTGCGGGTCTTCGGTCAGTTCGTCGTTGTCGTCCCAGGACGGCATCCAGAAGCTGGCGTCGGCGGCGTACAGCTCCAGCCAGTTGTCCCAGTCCTTGTCGTCGAGGTAGCGCGCTTCGCGGTAGAGAAAGTCGCGCACGGTGTCGTAGGTCACGCTCATGCCAGTTCCTCCACCTTGATCAACGCCGACTGCTCGGCGTCCAGCGCCTTGAGCATGGTTTGCTGCCAATACTTGTGTTGCAGCACGAACAGCCCTTCGTCTTCGGTGCGAACGCCACTGAGCAACGGGTGCAGGTCTATTTCCTTGGCTGCCTCGTCGGCGCCTTCGACCCAGTGTTCGGCGCCGCGGGACATGTCGTTCCAGGCGCTGGTGCTGCCCTGGTAGCCCATCTGGCAGGAACGGAACTCTTCCAGGTCGTCCGGGGTGGCCATGCCGCTGACGTTGAAGAAGTCTTCGTACTGGCGGATCCGGCTCGAACGCGCGGTGTCGCTCTCCCCTTTGGGGGCGATGCAGTAGATGGTGATTTCGGTGCGGTTGACCGAGATCGGCCGGGCAATGCGAATCTGCGAGCTGAACTGGTCCATCAGGTACACGTTGGGGTACAGGCACAGGTTGCGCGAGTTCTCGATCATCCAGTCGGCGCGCGCCTTGCCGAAGTCCCTGGCCAGTTCGTCACGGCGTTCGTACAGCGGACGGTCCTCAGGGTTGGACCAGCGGGTCCAGAGCAGCATGTGGCCCTTGTCGAAGGAGTAGAAGCCGCCGCCCTGCTTGGCCCAGGTGCCGGCGCTCATGGTCGGGTTCTCGTCCCCGCATTCGCGCTGCTTGCGCTGGTTCTGGGTGGCTGCATAGTTCCAGTGCACGGAGCTTACGTGGTAGCCGTCGGCGCCGTTTTCCGCGGTGAGCTTCCAGTTGCCTTCGTAGATGTAGCTGCTGGAGCCGCGCAGCACTTCCAGGCCGTCGGCGGACTGATCGACGATCATGTCGATGATCTTCGCCGATTCCCCCAGGTGCTCGACCAGCGGCACCACATCGGCCTTGAGGCTGCCGAACAGGAAGCCACGGTAGGACTCGAAGCGCGCGACTTTGGTCAGGTCGTGGGAGCCTTCGCAGTTGAAGCTGGCCGGGTAGCCTGCCGCCGAGGGGTCCTTGACCTTGAGCAACTTGCCGGAGTTGTTGAAGGTCCAGCCATGGAACGGGCAGGTGTAGGACGATTTGTTGCCGGTCTTGTGGCGGCAGAGCATCGCCCCACGGTGGCTGCAGGCGTTGATGAAGGCGTTGAGCTCACCGTCCTTGTTGCGCGCGATGAAGATCGACTGGCGGCCCATGGTGGTGGTGTAGAAATCGTTTTTGTTGGGGATCTGGCTCTCGTGGGCCAGATACAGCCAGTTGCCCTCGAAAATGTGCTGCATTTCGAGATCGAACAGGCGCGGGTCGGTAAACATCTCGCGCTTGCAACGGAAAATACCCTGTTCTTTGTCGTCTTCGAGCAGGGAGTGAAGGTATTCGGGTCGCAGGGACATGGCCGCCGCCTCCATTGTTTTTATTCAGGCAAGGCTCATGCTAGAGCCGGTGCTGGAGGGGCAATAGCCATTGGCTGCAGATCATTATCCGTTTTGTGCAATTGCCCCCATGGCGGTCAATGGCGGCGCTTGAGGGTATCGGAAGGCAATTCGCCGAACTGTTTACGGTAGCTCTCGGAAAACCGCCCCAGGTGCAGGAAGCCGTAGTCCATGGCCAGTTCGGTGACGTTGCGCACCGTGCAGGTGGGGTCGCTGAGGCAGGCGTTGACCCGCTCCAGTTTCTTCTGCCGGATGTAGTTTTTCGGGGTGCAGGCGGCATGCCGTTCGAACAGGCCATACAGCGAGCGCAAGCTCATGCGGGCCTGGCGCGCCAGTTCCTCGCTGCAGATGTCCTGCTTGAGATTGCGCTCGATGTAGTCGGCGATCAGCTCGAAACTCGAGGTCTGGGAACCGAGACCGGCGCGGCTGACGTTGGTTTTCATCAGGCTGAGCATCTTGCTGACGATGATCTGCGCGTAGTGCTCCTGGACCCGGGGCATGCTCTCGGTGGCCTCGGCTTCCTGGCAGACCATGCCCAGCAGATTGACGAAGCCTTCGAGTTCGGCCAGTTGGTAGCGGTTTTCGAGGAAGCGTACGCCCTGCCCCGGATGCAGCCAGCGTTGTTCCTGGCAGACCGACTCGAGCAGGCTGGCGGGCATTTTCAGGATGAATTTTTCGCAGTCGTCGGAGTATGTCAGGTCCACCGGATCGTCCGGGTTGATCAGCAGCAATTCACCGGGGGCGAAGTAGTGTTCCTGCTTGTGACCGCGCCACAGGCAGTTGCCCTTGAGCAGTACCTGCAGGTGAAAGATGGTCTCCAGCGCTGGCGAGGTGACCCGCACACTGCCGCCGTAACTGATGCGGCACAGGTCCAGGCTGGCGAATTTGCTGTGATTGAGACTGGCTTGCGGGCTGCCACTCTTGGGCAGGCGGATGCAGTGGTTGCCCACGTGCTGATTGACGTAACCCGACACCGCGTAAGGGTCGGCCTGCGCAAAGACACTGCTGCGCTCACTCAAGAGATGCGCTTGCATAACCGGTCACTCTCATTATTTTTATAGGCTGTGCAGGGCTGCTCGTGGCGCCCTGCTCAGGCAAATCAGGCCTGGGCATTCTAGGCAACTTACCCCACAGCGCAAAGCCACGGGAAAACCGCAGGGTTTTACCGTGGCTCGATTCCCGCGTGGATCAGTCCTCCAGTGCACGAACCCGCTCGTGACGCTGCTGCTCCTGGGGCTGGGCCGAGGATTGCAGGGTGAAGTCGAACTCGATTTCGGCAAACCGACCGCTCACGCCGTAGGCCGCGGCACGCTGCTGGTCGTCGCTGAAGGTAATCTGGGCGATCAGTTCGTCACGAGTGGCGTAGGCGAAGTCATCGTGCAGGTACTTGTCGCCATCCAGGTTGATCTGGGTGGTCAGGTGGCGATGGTCATCGGCCGAGATGAAGAAGTGAATGTGCGCCGGACGCTGGCCATGCCGGCCCAGTTGATCGAGCAGTTGCTGGGTCGGGCCATCCGGTGGGCAGCCGTAGCCCGACGGCACGATACTGCGAAAACGATAGCGGCCTTCGGCATCGGTGACGATGCGCCGACGCAGGTTGAACTCCGACTGGCTGCCATCGAAATACGAGTAGGTGCCGCCGGTGTTGGCGTGCCAGACGTCAACCACAGCCCCGGCCAGCGGCGTGCCGTCGGTGTTCTTGACCTGGCCCTGCATGAACAGCACCACACCCGGGTCGACGCCGTCATCCAGGCGTGCCTCTGCCTGGGACAGCGGTGCGCCGGCCACGTACAGCGGGCCTTCGATGGTCCGCGGAGTGCCGCCGGCCTTGCCGGCCTGCTCGTCTGCAGCGTCCATCAGCAGGTCCAGGTAGTGTTCCAGCCCCAGGCCGGCTACCAGCAGGCCGGCTTCCTGGCGGCTGCCCAGCACGTTGAGGTAGTTGACCGCTTTCCAGAACTCTTCCGGGGTCACGTTGAGGTCTTCGATGATGTTCACCGAATCGCGCAGGATGCGGTAGACCAGGGCCTTGGCACGCGGGTTACCGTCATCGTTGAGCAGGCCGCTGGCTTCTTCGAGAAACTTCTGGGCCGTGGCAGTGTGGGAAATTCTGACGTTCATGATTAATCCTCATCTTGTATTTATTAGAGTACAGAACAGGCAACAGCGGCTCAGCGATCGTCCTCATGAATAGAAGAAGGATGCCTGCACATCGCCGTCACTTCGATAGCCATGTAGGGATACAGCGGCAATTGCATCAGCAGATCGTGCAGTTCTTGCGCGCTGTCGACGTCGAACACGCTGTAATTGGCGTACAACCCGGCAATGCGCCACAGGTGCCGCCACTTGCCCTGCTGCTGCAGGCGCTGGGCCAGGGCCTTCTCGTCGGCCTTGAGTTGAGCGGCTCGCTCAGGGTTCATGTCGACCGGCAGGTTCACGGTCATTTTTACGTGGAACAACATGTGCAACTCCTCAGACTAAATGGTGGGCAGGGGCGATCTTGTCCCGGCGGAAAAACGCCAGGCGCTCTTCGTCCAGGTTCAGGCCCAGGCCCGGCGCCGATGAAACGTGTAGGTGGAAATCGCGGTACACCAGCGGTTCGCTGAGGATGTCTTCGGTCAACAGCAGCGGGCCGAACAACTCGGTGTCCCAGCTCAGTTTGTTCAGGGTCAGGAACGCATGGGCCGAGGCCAGGGTACCGATCCCGCCTTCGAGCATGGTGCCCCCGTACAGGCCGATGCCCGCCGCTTCGGCAATCGCCGCCGTGCGCAACACCGCGCGGGGTCCGCCATTCTTGGCGATTTTCAGGGCGAACACCGAGGCCGCGCCTTCCCGGGCCAAGTTGAACGCGTCCTCGACGCACTCGATCGACTCGTCGGCCATGATCGGCGCCGGGCTCATGGCATTCAGGCGCACCATGCCGGAACGGTTGTTGCGCGAAATCGGCTGTTCGATCAGGTCGATGCCATTGCCGCCGAGAATCCGGCAGGCGCGCAGGGCCACGGCTTCGTCCCACGCCTGGTTGACGTCGACCCGCACACTGGCGCGATCGCCCAGGGCTTTCTTGATGGCGATCACATGGGCCAGGTCGCGGTCGACGTCACCGGCGCCGATCTTCAACTTGAAGATCCGGTGCCGACGCAGGTCGAGCATCTGCTCGGCCTCGGCGATGTCCCGGGCGGTATCGCCGCTGGCCAGGGTCCAGGCTACCGGCAGCGCGTCGCGCACCCGGCCACCGAGCAATTCGCTGACCGCCAGCCCCAGGCGCTTGCCCTGGGCGTCGAGCAAGGCGGTTTCGATACCTGACTTGGCAAAGGTGTTGCCGCGAATGCTGCGCTCCAGGCGCAACATCGCCGCGTTGATATTGCTGGCATCCTGGCCCAGCAGCAGCGGGGTGAAATGCTGGTCGATGTTGGTCTTGATGCTGTCCGGGCTTTCATTACCGTAGGCCAGGCCACCGATGGTGGTCGCCTCGCCTATCCCCTCGATACCGTCCTCGCAGCGTACCCGGATGATCACCAGGGTCTGGTTCTGCATGGTGTGCATCGCCAGCTTGTGTGGGCGGATGGTCGGCAGATCGACGATGATCGTCTCGATCGATTTAATGGCAGCAGCAAGCATGTCGATACCCGTTAGGTTCTTGAAGTTCTGGGATCGATTCTCGTACGGCTTTTTTCTGGGTTCCAATATAGAATTGGTCTGGATCGATACCTTAAAGGTATTCACTCCTGTGGACGGTGGAGGGCTCATGGAGCTGCGTCATTTACGTTACTTCCAGGTGCTGGGGCAAACCCTGAATTTCACTCGCGCCGCCGAGCGCCTGCATATCGCCCAGCCGCCACTGAGCCGGCAGATCCAGCAATTGGAAGATGAACTGGGGGTGGTGCTGCTTGAACGTGGGCGGCCATTGCGCCTGACCGAGGCGGGACGATTTTTCCTCGAGCATTCCACAGCGTTGCTCGAGCAACTGCACAAGGTCTGCGACAACACGCGGCGCATCGGCCTGGGCGAGAAGACCTGGCTGGGCATCGGCTTTGCGCCTTCGACCCTGTATGGCGTGTTGCCCGAGCTGATTCGCCGCCTGCGCAGCAACGAGATCCTGGAACTGGAGCTGGGGCTGTCGGAAATGACCACCCTGCAACAGGTGCAGGCACTCAAGGCCGGGCGGATCGATGTCGGATTCGGGCGGATTCGCATCGACGACCCGGCGATCATCCAGACGGTGCTCAACGAAGACCGCCTGGTCGCCGCCCTGCCCGCTGGCCACCCTCTGCTGGCACGGCCCATCAGCCTCACCGAACTGGCCGCCGAACCCTTTGTGCTGTACCCGGGCAATCCCCGGCCAAGCTATGCCGATCACGTGATCGCGCTGTTCGAATCCTACGGGGTCAGCATCAAGGTGGCGCAGTGGACCAACGAACTGCAAACGGCGATAGGCCTGGTGGGCGCGGGAATCGGCGTGACGCTGGTACCGGCCTCGGTGCAATTGCTGCACCGCGACGACATCGGCTTCACTCCACTGCTGGAAAGCAATGCCACCTCGCCGATCATCCTCAGCCAGCGCATCGGCGATGTGTCGCCGGGGCTGAACCATTGCCTGCGGTTGATCGAGCAGTTGCGCAGCGCTTGATCGCTGCCGCGATAGCGGTGTGTCAGGCGCTATGGATGCTGGCTGTGCCGGCCCCATCGCGGGCAAGCCCGCTCCCACAGTGGCTCTGGATGCACACAGACCCCGCATACACCTACAAAGTTTGTGGGAGCGGGCTTGCCCGCGATGGGGCCGGTACATTCAACATCGACGGTGCCTGACACATCACCATCGCGAGCAGGCTCGCCCCTATAGATCCTACAGACCCCGGACTTCGTCGACGCCGCGGTTGGCCAATTGGTCGGCACGTTCGTTGCCTGGGTGGCCGATGTGCCCGCGGACCCATTTCCAGGTCACGTTGTGGCGGTTGACCTGCTCGTCCAGCAGTCGCCACAGGTCGGCGTTTTTCACCGGTTCCTTGGCCGCGGTTTTCCAGCCGCGCTTTTTCCAGTTGACCATCCACTCGTTGATGCCTTTCATCACGTACTGCGAGTCCGTCACCAGCAGCACGTCGCAGGAACGCTTGAGCTCTTCCAGGCCGCGAATCGCGCCCATCAGTTCCATGCGGTTGTTGGTGGTATTGGCTTCGCCGCCCCAGAGTTCCTTTTCCACGCCCTTGCAGATCAGCAGTGCGCCCCAGCCGCCGGGGCCAGGGTTGCCTTTGCAGGCGCCGTCGGTGAAGAGTTCTACGCTATCGCTCATGCCAATCTATCCAGAAAATGTCGGTGGCTTGCCGATCAACGACCGACAACGCCTGAGGCCGGGCAAGCCCGGCCGGGAAAATAATGAGGGTGTTACGGATCGCTGTGGCGGCGGTTGACCTTGGCCATCGGCAGTGGAATCAGCTTGCCCATTGGCTCGCGGCGAACCTGACGCACCGGGCGCAGGCCGACTACTATCTTGCGTGCCACCAATAAATAGAAACCACCACCGGATACCTGCCAGTCTCCGGCCTTGCGCTCCCAACCGGCCAAGCGTGTTTGCCAGGCGGGGGATGCGAGCGGCGGACGATAGCACCCGAAGCGGCGTTTCTCCAGCGCGAAGCCCAGCAGGTTGAGCCAGTCGGCAACCCGTGACGGCGAAATACAGCGCGCCTTGCGCAGCCCGTCATGGGCAAACACATGGCGCAGGCCCCAGGTGCTCCAGGGGTTGATACCGATGATCAGCAAATGCCCGCCAGGCCTTACGGCACTGGCCGCTTCGCGCAGCAGGCCATGGGGCGACAGGCAGAAGTCCAGGCCGTGCTGCATCACCACCACGTCGGCGGCGTGTTCGCTGAGGGGCCAGGCCTGTTCTTCGCAGACGATTTCCACCCCCGGCAACGGTGCGCCAAGGCGCACATTACGCTGCACCTGGGGCGCATTGGGTGGAGACTCGGCAGACGGCCCGTAATGCACCAGGTAGCCACCAAAAAAGCGCCCCAACTCGTCTTCGAGCATGCGCCGCTCTTCATTCAGTAGAAATTGCCCCAGGGGACCGGACAGCCACTCGCGGGCCGCGCTGATCAATGCCAGCCAGTCCGGGTCAGCCTGAGCGAACGCTTTATCGGTCATTGCATTCTCCAATGCGCCAGGAAGCTCTAAGATGCACCAATGTTTTCCGCTTGGCGAATCCCGCGATGATACAGATCAGTGCTCTTCCCGCGTTCACCGACAACTACATCTGGTTGTTACAGGATCATCGCAGCCAGTGCTGCGCGGTGGTCGATCCAGGCGATGCCGCGCCGGTCCAGGCCTGGCTGGCCCAACACCCGGAGTGGCGGCTGAGCGAGATTCTGATCACCCACCATCACCATGATCACGTCGGCGGCGTCGAAACCCTGAAGCACGCCACGGGCGCGACGGTCTACGGCCCTGCCAGCGAAAACATTCCCGGGCGCGACGTGGCCCTAAATGACAACGATCAAGTCAGCGTACTCGGTTGGGAGTTTGAGGTGTATGCGGTGCCAGGCCACACCCTGGGCCATATCGCCTATTACCACCACGGCCTGCTGTTCTGTGGCGACACCCTGTTCGCCGCCGGCTGCGGGCGCCTGTTCGAGGGCACGCCGCAGCAAATGCATGACTCCCTCAGCCGCCTCGCCGCCCTGCCCGAGGACACCCTGGTGTATTGCACCCATGAGTACACCCTAAGCAACCTGCGTTTCGCTGTCGCGGTCGAGCCCGACAACCGGCACATAGCCGAGCGATTCGAGAAGGTCTCCCAGTTACGCGAAGCCGGACGCATGTCGTTGCCTTCGACCCTGGCGCTGGAAAAGCTGACAAACCCGTTTCTGCGTACTGGCGTAACATCTGTTAAAGAAAAAATAGACGAACGGAATGGCCCCGATAACCGGGCCCCCAGTGAGGTTTTTGCGGCCCTGCGCGCATGGAAAGATAAGTTCTAAGCAGTGCCACCATAGGCCGAAAAATTCTGAATGGTTGACCGCACCCGGTGCGCTTTCTAGAATCGCCCGACATTTTTGCCCGGAACTTACTTCCAGCCAATGTCGTCATCTATTCGTAAATCCATCCATTCAGACGCATTGACCCGCTTGGCTCAAGCCATCGCGGTGGCTGTGTCCGCCACCCTGGCGGGCTGTAGCAGCACCAGTCAGTTGCCGCAAACCGACGCGGCCCACACCTTATCCGTACGCACCAAGCAAAAACCGATCTGGCTCAGCGAGAAGCCCGCCCCGGAAATTCCCCAGGATGTCTGGGAGCGCATGCGCCAGGGCTTCCAGCTGCAAGATGGCCTGGGCGTCAACCCGCGCATCGAGCAACAGCGCTTGTGGTTCGCCAGCAACCCGTCCTACCTGGAAAGCGCCGGCGAGCGCGGCAGTCTGTACATCCACTACATCGTCGAACGCCTCGAAGAACGCAACATGCCGTTGGAACTGGCCCTGCTGCCAGTCATTGAAAGCTCCTACAACCCGATGGCCTACTCGCGTTCCCATGCCGTTGGCCTGTGGCAGTTCATTCCGTCCACCGGGCGTTACTTCAACCTGCGCCAGACCCGCTTCTACGATGGTCGTCGCGACATCACGGCCTCCACCACGGCCGCGATGGACTACCTGACCAAGCTGCACGACATGTTCAACGGCGACTGGCTGTTGGCCCTGGCGGCCTACAACGCCGGCGAAGGCACGGTCAGCCGGGCCATCGAGCGCAACGAAAAGCTCGGCCTGCCCACCGACTACTGGAACCTGCCGTTGCCGGCAGAAACCCAGGCCTACGTGCCCAAACTGCTGGCCCTCTCGCAAGTGGTCCTGGCGCCCGAAGCCTACGGCGTGAACCTCAATCCGATCGCCAACGAACCCTACTTCGAAGTCGTCGAGATCAACCAGCGCATGGACCTGTCCAAGGTTGCCGCGGTGGCCAACATCGACGAAGACGAACTGTTCCAGCTCAACCCGGCCTTCAAGCAACGCACCACCATCGACGGCCCTCAGCACCTGCTGGTGCCAACGTCCAAGGCGCAACTGCTGACGACCAGCCTGTCGACCATGAAACCCGAAGAGCTGATCAGCAAGCGTTCGCTCAAGCCGGTGTTCGAAGGCGCAGACAGCCCGGCGCTGGCTACGGCCAAGCGTAACTATCGGGTCAAGCGCGGCGACAACCTGACCTCCATCGCCAAGGCCAACCGGGTCGACGTCAAGGACCTGCAGCGCTGGAACAACTTGACCGGCAAGAACCTCAAGGCCGGCCAGACCCTGGTCATGCAGGACACCCGCAAGCGCAGCACCGGCCGCACCACTACGGTGCTGGCCGCCAACACCAAGAAGCAGACCCAGTACAAGGTCAAGCAAGGCGACTCGCTGTACATGGTAGCCAAGCGCTTCAACGTCGAGATGCAACACCTCAAGCGCTGGAACCCGCGCGTTGGCCAGGCACTCAAGCCTGGGCAGATGCTGACGGTCTCCTCGCCACGCTGAGCCCCCTTGCCTGCGATGGTCGCCAACGATGACGCGTACATCCTGAATCACCGCGTTGTTCTTTAGTGCATCGCTGGCAAGCCAGCTCCCACAGTTTCTACCGCAAACCTTGTGGGAGCTGGCTTGCCAGCGATCGTCGTCAACGATGGCCCGTGTTGCGTGGGAGAACCTTGAACCCTACCTTTTTCCTGCCCATACAAGCTGTTACTGTACGAACCATGTAGCCCAAGCCGCCTGGATCGGATCTCTGACTTGAAGCGTCCCCTGCCCCTGTTCCTGATCAGTCTGGCCTTGAGCTTCCCCGCATGCGCGACGATCAGCGAAAGCCATGGTTATGCGCAGTTCGGCACACTCAAGTACCCGACACGTTTCACCCACTTCGACTGGGTAAACCCGCAAGCGCCCAAGGGCGGTACGTTGCGGCTCATGGCCTTTGGCACGTTCGACACCCTCAATCCCTACACCTTCAAGGGCACCAGCCCGGTCGCCACGGCTAACTTCCTGCAGTACGGAATCAACGAGTTGAACGAACCGTTGATGGTCGGCACCGGCCAGTACGCGCCATCAGGGGACGAACCGGCCTCCAGCTACGGCTTGATCGCCCAGTCCGTCGAGTACAGCGAGGACCGCAGCTGGGTGGTGTTCAACCTGCGGCCCGAAGCACGCTTTCACGATGGCCAGCCGATTACCGCCCGCGACGTGGCCTTTTCCTACCGACTGCTGCTCAAGGAAGGCCATCCGCGTTACCGCACCAGCCTGCAGGAAGTGCAGCGGGTGGATATCCTCAACCCCCTGCGCATCCGCTTCGTGTTCAAGCGGGCGGGCAACCCGTTGCTGATCCTGCGCCTGGGCGAGTTGCCGGTATTGCCCCAGCATTACTGGAAAGGCCGCGATTTCAAGGCCACCACCTTCCAGGCGCCGCTGGGCAGCGGGCCGTACCGCATCACCCGGGTGTCGCCAGGCCGGCAGTTGCTGTTCGAGCGAGTGAAGGATTACTGGGGCAAGGACTTGCCGGTCAATCGCGGCAAATACAACTACGATCGCGTCGAAGTCGAGTTCTATCGCGACAGCGATGTGGCGTTCGAAGCCTTCAAGGCCGGCGAGTTCGACATCTACATCGAGCACCAGGCGAAAAACTGGGCCAATGGCTACAACTTCCCCGCCGTACGCCGTGGCGAGGTGGTCAAGGCGCAGATCGAGCACCAGATCCCGACCCAGACCCAAGGCCTGTTCATGAACACCCGGCGCGCCTCGTTCGCCGACGCCAAGGTGCGCGAAGCCCTGGGCCTGATGTTCGACTTCGAATGGACCAATCGCACCCTGTTCAGCGGCGCCTACAAACGGGCCATGAGTTTCTACCCCAACAGTGAGTTTGCCGCCACCGGCCTGCCGGTGGGTCACGAGTGGCTGATGCTCTCGCCCTATCGCGAGCAGTTGCCCGCCAAGCTGTTCACCATGCCCTTCAGCCTGCCACAGACCGATGGCCGCGGGATTCCCCGCGACACCCTGCGCCAGGCCCTTGGCCTGCTCGCCGAGGCCGGCTGGAAGCTCAGTGGCCAGCGCCTGCAGAACGCCGCCGGCCAACCGCTGCGCCTGGAGATCCTACTGGTCAATCCGAACCTGGAGCGCATTCTCCAGCCCTACACGGAAAACCTCGCCAGCATCGGCATCGACGCCCGCCTGCGCACCGTCGACCGGGCCCAGTACAAACAGCGCCTGGACCAGTTCGATTTCGACATGATCCTGATGACCCTCGACCAGACCCTGAGCCCGGGCCTGGAGCAGTGGCAGTACTTCCACTCCAGCCAGGCCAAGGTCAAGGGCAGCAAGAATTACGCCGGCGTGGCCAACCCGGTGGTCGACCACCTGCTGGAACAACTGCTCGCCGCCCAATCCCGTGACGCGCAACTGGCCGCCGGCAAGGCCCTGGACCGGGTGCTGCTGTGGCAGCACTACATCATTCCCAACTGGTACATCAATTATCATCGCCTGGCGTACCGCAACCGGTTCGCCTTCGTCACCACGCCGCCCTATACGCTGGGGCTCAACGCCTGGTGGCTGAAGACTTCGGAGAAAGCCCAATGATGCCTTTGCGTACCCTGCTGGGCCTGGTCTTCGCAGGACTGGCCTGCGTCGCCCAAGCGGCCCCGCAACATGCCCTGACCCTGTACAACGAGCCACCCAAGTATCCGGCTGACTTCAAGCACTTTGCCTACGTCAATCCCGACGCGCCCAAGGGCGGGATCTTCCGCCAGGCCGGTTTCGGCGGGTTCGACAGCCTCAACCCCTTCATCAGCAAGGGTGTGCCGGCCGACAACATCGACCTGATCTACGACACTCTGGCCCGCCAGAGCCTGGATGAACCCTTCACCGAGTACGGACTGCTGGCCGGCAAGATCGAAAAGGCCCCGGACAACAGCTGGGTGCGTTACTACCTGCGCCCCGAAGCCCGCTTCCATGACGGTCATCCGGTGCGCGCCGAGGACGTGGTCTTCAGCTTCCAGACCCTGATCAAGGACGGCGCGCCCCTGTTCCGCGGCTACTACGGCGACGTGGCAGAAGTGATCGCCGAAGACCCGCTGCGGGTCCTGTTCAAGTTCAAGCACAACAATAACCGCGAGCTGCCACTGATCCTTGGCCAACTGCCGGTGCTGCCCAAGCACTGGTGGCAAAACCGCGACTTCAGCAAGGGCAACCTCGAGGCGCCGTTGGGCAGCGGTCCGTACCAGGTCAGCGAGGTCAAGGCCGGGCGTTCGATCCGTTATCAACGGGTCAAGGACTACTGGGGCAAGGACCTGCCGATCAACCGCGGCTTCTACAATTTCGACACCCTGAGCACCGACTACTACCGCGACAACACGGTGGCACTGGAGGCACTCAAGGCCGGACAGTTCGATTACTGGCTGGAAATGACCGCCAAGAACTGGGCCAACGCCTACAACATTCCCGCCGTCACCGAAGGTCGGCTGATCAAGGAGCAGATCCCCAACGGCAACCCCACCGGCATGCAAGGTTTCGTCTACAACCTGCGCCGCCCGGTGTTCCAGGACGTGCGAGTGCGCCAGGCCCTGAGCCTGCTGCTGGACTTCGAATGGACCAACAAACAACTGTTCAACGGTGCCTACGCCCGCACTCGCAGCTACTTCGAAAATTCGGAAATGGCCGCCAGCGGCCTGCCGGATGCCGAGCAACTGGCGATCCTCGAACCCTTGCGCGGCAAGATCCCCGACCAGGTGTTCAGCCAGCCCTTCGAGAACTCGGTGTGTGACGGCAGCGGCATGATCCGCGCCCAGCAGCGCCAGGCCTACCAACTGCTGCAGGAAGCCGGCTGGCGCATCGTCGACGACAAGATGGTCGACACCACCGGTAAACCGGTGAGCATCGAGTTCCTGCTGGCCCAGACCGAATTCGAGCGGGTCCTGCTGCCGTTCAAGCGCAACCTCAGTGACCTGGGGATCGAGCTGGTGATCCGCCGGGTCGATGTGTCCCAGTACATCACCCGCGTGCGCTCACGGGACTTCGACATGGTGGTCGGTAGCTTCCCGCAGTCCAACTCACCGGGCAACGAACAGCGTGAGTTCTGGAAATCGGAAAGTGCCGACAAGCCCGGCAGCCGCAACACCATCGGCCTGAGGGACCCGGCCATCGACCAACTGGTGGAAGAACTGATCAACGCCGATTCACGCCAGAGCCTGGTGGCCCACGCCAGGGCGCTCGACAGAGTGCTGCAATGGGGCTATTACGTGATCCCCAACTGGCACATCAAGACCTGGCGCGTGGCGTACTGGAACCACATCGGCCACCCCAAGATTTCGCCGGCCTATGACATAGGCATCAACACCTGGTGGATCAAGCCCGATGCCAAGCCCGCGATCGAGGTGCTGACCAACGAGCAAACCGAACCTGCAGGCGTGGAGCAATAAGATGCTGGCGTACATATTACGGCGACTGTTGCTGATCATCCCGACCCTGTTCGGCATCCTGTTGATCAACTTCGTGATCATCCAGGCGGCCCCCGGCGGCCCTGTGGAGCAGATGATTGCCAAGCTCGAAGGCTTCGAAGGCGCCACCAGCCGGATTGCCGGTGGCGGCGCGGAAGTCTCGGTGGCCGGTTCCAGCTACCGTGGCGCCCAGGGCCTGGACCCGGCGCTGATCAAGGAAATCGAGCACATGTACGGTTTCGACAAGTCGGCGCCGGAACGCTTGTGGATCATGGTCAAGAACTACGCCCGCCTGGATTTCGGTGAAAGCTTCTTTCGCGACGCCAAGGTCATCGACCTGATCAAGGAAAAGATGCCGGTGTCGATCTCCCTCGGGCTGTGGAGCACCCTGATCATGTACCTGGTGTCGATCCCCCTGGGGATCGCCAAGGCCACCCGCCACGGCAGTCACTTCGATGTCTGGACCAGCTCGGCGATCATCGTCGGCTACGCGATCCCGGCGTTCCTGTTCGCCATCCTG
Source organism: Pseudomonas sp. Irchel 3H3 (assembly GCF_900187635.1). Lineage (NCBI taxonomy): Bacteria > Pseudomonadati > Pseudomonadota > Gammaproteobacteria > Pseudomonadales > Pseudomonadaceae > Pseudomonas > Pseudomonas sp. Irchel 3H3. The sequence continues at coordinate 100,607 of NZ_FYEC01000011.1, forward strand.
CTGATCGTGGTGTTCGCCGGGGGCAGCTACCTGGACTGGTTCCCCTTACGCGGCCTGACGTCGAACAACTTCGACGAATTGAGCTGGAGTGGCAAGATCCTCGACTACTTCTGGCACCTGGCGCTGCCCGTCACGGCGCTGGTGATCGGCAACTTCGCAACCATGACCCTGCTGACCAAGAACAGCTTTCTCGACGAAATCAACAAGCAATATGTGGTCACGGCCCGGGCCAAGGGCCTGACCCGTCATCGGGTGCTCTATGGCCACGTGTTCCGCAACGCCATGCTGCTGGTAATCGCCGGATTCCCCTCGGCCTTCATCGGGATCTTCTTCACCGGCTCCCTGCTGGTGGAGGTGATCTTCTCCCTCGACGGCCTCGGCTTGATGAGTTTCGAGGCGGCGATCAACCGCGACTACCCGGTGGTCTTCGGCACGCTGTTCATCTTCACCTTGCTCGGCCTGGTGGTGAAACTGATCGGCGACCTCACCTACACCCTGGTCGATCCGCGCATCGACTTCGAAACCCGGGAGCATTGAGATGAACCTGTCCCCTCTCAACCGCCGGCGTTTCGAACTGTTCAAGGCCAACAAGCGTGGCTGGTGGTCGCTGTGGCTGTTCCTGATCCTGTTTGGCCTGAGCCTGGGCGCCGAACTGATTGCCAACGACAAGCCGCTGGCGGTGCATTACGACGGCGGATGGTACTTCCCGGCACTCAAGCGCTACCCGGAAACCACCTTCGGCGGCGAGTTCCCGCTGGAAGCCAACTACAAGAGCCCCTACATCCGCGAACTGCTCAAGGCCAAGGACGCCTGGACCCTGTGGGCGCCGATCCCCTTCAGCTACCAGAGCATCAACTACGACCTGAAAGTCCCGGCCCCGGCCCCGCCCTCGGCGGATAACCTGCTGGGCACCGATGACCAGGGCCGGGACGTGCTTGCGCGGGTGATCTATGGCTTTCGGGTGTCGGTGCTGTTCGCCCTGACCCTGACCGTGCTCAGCTCGATCATCGGCGTTATCGCCGGGGCCCTGCAGGGTTTTTATGGCGGCTGGGTCGACTTGCTGGGCCAGCGCTTCCTGGAAATCTGGTCGGGGTTGCCGGTGCTGTACCTGCTGATCATCCTCGCCAGCTTCGTGCAGCCCAATTTCTGGTGGCTGCTGGGGATCATGCTGCTGTTTTCCTGGATGAGCCTGGTGGACGTGGTGCGTGCCGAGTTCCTGCGTGGACGCAACCTGGAGTACGTGCGCGCCGCCCGGGCGCTGGGCATGCAGAACGGGGCGATCATGTTCCGCCATATCCTGCCCAACGCCATGGTCTCGACCATGACCTTCATGCCGTTCATTCTCACGGGCGCCATCGGCACCCTCACCGCCCTGGACTTCCTCGGCTTTGGCCTGCCACCCGGCGCCCCGTCCCTGGGTGAGCTGGTGGCCCAGGGCAAATCCAACCTGCAGGCACCCTGGCTGGGCATCAGTGCCTTTGCCGTGCTGGCGGTGATGCTCAGCCTGCTGGTATTTATCGGCGAGTCCGCTCGCGATGCCTTCGACCCGAGGAAGTGAAATGAATCAGGACAATCTGATCGAAGTGCGCGACCTCAGCGTCGAGTTCGTGGTTGGCGAACACCAGCAGCGCGTGGTGCAAGGCGTCAGCTTCGACATCAAGCGCGGGGAAACCCTGGCCCTGGTGGGCGAAAGTGGTTCGGGCAAGTCGGTCACGGCGCACTCGATCCTGCGCCTGCTGCCCTACCCCCTCGCTCGTCACCCCACAGGGACCATCCAGTACGCCGGACACGACCTGCTGAGCCTGAAAGAGAAAACCATCCGCCACATCCGCGGTAACCGGATCGCGATGATCTTCCAGGAGCCCATGACCTCGCTGAACCCGCTGCACAGCATCGAGAAGCAGATCAACGAAGTGCTCGGGATCCACAAGGGCCTGACCGGCAAGGTCGCGACCCGGCGCACCCTGGAGCTGCTGGAGCTGGTTGGCATCCCCGAGCCGCACAAGCGCCTCAAGGCGCTGCCCCACGAATTGTCCGGCGGCCAGCGCCAGCGGGTGATGATCGCCATGGCCCTGGCCAACGAGCCGGAATTGCTGATCGCCGACGAACCGACCACCGCGCTGGACGTTACCGTGCAGTTGAAAATCCTCGAATTGCTCAAGGAGTTGCAGGCGCGCCTGGGCATGGCGCTGCTGCTGATCAGCCACGATTTGAACCTGGTGCAAAGAATTGCGCATCGGGTATGTGTCATGCAGCGCGGTTGCATCGTCGAACAGGCATCCTGCGAACAATTGTTTCGCGCGCCGCAGCATCCGTACACCCGTGAGCTGTTGGCCGCGGAGCCCAGCGGGCGGCCTGCAACCAATGAAATCGGGCCGCCGTTGCTGCAAGTCGAGGACCTGAAAGTCTGGTTTCCGATCAAGAAAGGCTTCTTGCGCAGTACGGTCGATTATGTGAAAGCGGTGGATGGCATCAACTTCAGCCTGCCCCAGGGCCAGACCTTGGGTATTGTCGGCGAGAGTGGTTCGGGAAAATCGACCCTGGGCCTGGCGATTTTGCGCCTGATCGCCAGCAAAGGCGCGATCCGCTTTGCAGGCAAGCAGTTGGACGGTTTGACGCAGCAGCAGGTCAGACCGCTGCGGCGGGAGATGCAGGTGGTCTTCCAGGACCCCTTCGGCAGCCTGAGCCCACGCATGTGCGTGAGCCAGATCGTCGGCGAAGGCTTGCAGATCCACAAGATCGGTACGCAAGCCGAACAGGAGCTGGCTATCATTGCAGCCCTTGAGGAGGTAGGACTGGACCCGGCCACCCGGCACCGCTACCCCCATGAATTTTCCGGCGGGCAACGGCAAAGAATCGCCATTGCCCGGGCTTTAGTGCTAAAACCGGCGTTGATTTTGCTGGACGAGCCGACTTCGGCTCTGGACCGCACCGTGCAACGCCAAGTGGTTGAACTGCTGCGCAGACTGCAAAGCAAGTACAACCTGACGTATCTGTTTATCAGCCATGACCTGGCTGTGGTGAAAGCGCTGAGCCACCAACTGATGGTGGTCAAGCATGGCCAAGTGGTCGAACAGGGAGACGCGCAAGGTATCTTTGCCGCCCCCCAACATCCGTATACACAGCAGTTGCTGGAAGCCGCTTTCCTGGCACCAGCCACTGCGCAATAACCTGAAAGAGGAGCAACACATGGGTTTTCTCGCCGGTAAGCGCGTACTGATCGTCGGTGTCGCCAGCAAGCTGTCCATCGCATCCGGCATCGCTGCCGCCATGCATCGCGAGGGCGCTGAGCTTGCCTTCACTTATCAGAACGACAAACTCAAGGGTCGCGTCGAAGAGTTCGCACAAGGCTGGGGCTCGAGCCCTGAACTGTGCTTCCCGTGCGACGTGGCCAGCGATGAAGAAATCGCCAAGGTCTTCGAAGCGCTGAGCAAAAAGTGGGACGGCCTGGACTGCATCGTGCACTCCGTCGGCTTCGCCCCGGGCGACCAACTGGACGGCGACTTCACCGAAGCCACCACCCGTGACGGTTTCCGCATTGCCCACGACATCAGCGCCTACAGCTTCGTAGCCCTGGCCAAGGCTGGTCGCGAAATGATGAAAGGCCGCAACGGCAGCCTGCTGACCCTGTCGTACCTGGGTGCCGAACGCACCATGCCGAACTACAACGTGATGGGCATGGCCAAGGCTTCCCTGGAAGCAGGCGTGCGTTACCTGGCCGGCTCCCTGGGCCCGGACGGTACCCGCGTAAACTGCGTATCGGCTGGCCCGATCCGCACCCTGGCAGCTTCGGGCATCAAGAACTTCCGCAAGATGCTGGCCGCCAACGAAGCGCAAACCCCGCTGCGTCGTAACGTCACCATCGACGAAGTCGGCAACGCCGGCGCGTTCCTGTGCTCGGACCTGGCATCCGGCATCAGCGGCGAAATCATGTACGTGGACGGCGGCTTCAACACCACCGCCATGGGCAACATCGAAGAGTAATCTTCGCGCGGCACGAAAAAACCGCCACGATCGGCTAATACCGATCCTGGCGGTTTTTTTGTGCCTTGGGCCTACCTCTTGGCGATCGCCGCCGATGCCGCCAGCATCGCCCGCAGCAACACCGCACAACCCGCCGCCAGATCCTCTGGCGTGGCGTTTTCGATTTCGTTGTGACTGATGCCGCCCTCGCACGGCACGAAAATCATCCCGGCCGGGCCCAGTTCGGCGAGGAAGATCGCGTCATGCCCCGCGCCACTGACAATATCCATATGGGACAGGCCCAAGCCCTGGGCCGCGCCGCGTACGGCCTCGACACAGCCTTGGTCGAAGTACAACGGAGGGAAATCGGCGGTCGGCGTCAGCTCATACGTCAGGCCGTGCTCCTGGCAGGTGCTGTCGATCACCTCGCGCACCTCGGCAATCATCGAGTCCAGGCGCGCCGGCTGCAGGTGCCGGAAGTCCAGGGTCATGCGCACCTCGCCGGGGATCACGTTGCGCGATCCCGGATAGGCTTGCAGGCAACCGACGGTGCCACAGGCGTGGGGCTGATGACCGAGGGCCGCGCGATTGACCGCTCCGACTATCACGGCGGCCCCCACCAGGGCGTCCTTGCGCAGGTGCATCGGCGTTGGCCCGGCGTGGGCCTCGACACCGCGCAGCTTGAGGTCGAACCATTTCTGCCCCAGCGCCCCCATCACCACACCGATGGTCTTGCGCTCGTCCTCCAGGATCGGCCCTTGCTCGATGTGCGCTTCAAAGTAAGCCCCCACCGCATGCCCGCTGACCTGGCGCGGTCCGGCATAACCGATCGCGTTGAGTGCTTCACCGACCGTCACCCCCTCGGCATCGACCTTGGCCAGGGTTTCTTCCAGGGTGAACTTTTCGGCAAACACCCCGGAACCCATCATGCACGGGGCAAATCGCGAGCCTTCCTCGTTGGTCCAGACCACCACCTCCAGTGGCGCCTCGGTCTCCACCCCCAGGTCGTTGAGCGTGCGCAGCACTTCGACCCCGGCCAGCACGCCAAAACAGCCGTCGAACTTGCCGCCGGTGGGTTGGGTGTCGATGTGGCTGCCGGTCATCACCGGTGGCAGGTCCGGGTTGCGCCCGGGGCGACGGGCAAAAATGTTGCCGACGGCATCGATGCTCACGCTGCACCCAGCGTCCTCGCACCAGCGCACAAAGATGTCCCGGGCCTGACGGTCAAGGTCGGTCAGGGCCAGGCGACAGACACCGCCCTTGACCGTGGCGCCGAGCCTGGCCAGCTCCATGAGCGACTGCCACAGGCGGTCGCGATTGATGTGCTGATGGTTCGATTGCAGAACGTCTACGGCCGCGTTCATGGGGATCTCCTCAGGCTGTTATTGTTTTGTCAGGTGTCAGGCACATGCTCCGCTCTGTGGGAGCGGGCTTGCCCGCGATGAGGCCAGCAGTCATACCGCCGATTTCGCAATGGAAGGGTTGGGCCGCATCGCGCACAACCCGTAGTAAATCAGGCCTCCCAGGGCCGAACCAGTGAACCAGCCGTAGCTGTAGAACCAGCTGAACGCATCGCTGCCCAGGGACAACAGGGTCAGCACCACCGGTACGCCGAACGCGATGAAACCGAACCAGTTCCACGCCGGGTACACGTCATCGCGGTACAGCCCCGCCAGGTCCAGTTGCTGTTTCTTGATCAGGAAATAGTCCACCACCATGATCCCGGCGATCGGTCCAAGCAAGCTCGAATAACCCAGCAGCCAGTTGGAATACACCGATTCCAGGCTGATCTCGGAGACAATCCAGCCCAGTTTTTTCAGCAGTTCATGGCCCATCAGGGCCAGGCCCACCAGCCCTGTGAGCATCACCGCCATGGTCCGGTTGATCAGCTTGGGCGCCAGGTTCTGGAAGTCATTGGTCGGCGACACAATGTTCGCCGCGGTGTTGGTGGACAAGGTGGCAATGATGATCAAGGCCATGGCCAGCGCGACCCAGAGCGGGCTCTGGATGTGGCCGATGAGGGTCACCGGATCGGACACTGTCACCCCCACCAGTTTTTCCGAGGCGGCGGTCAGCACCACGCCCAGGGCGGCGAACAGGAACATGGTCAGCGGCAGGCCGATGATCTGCCCGACGATCTGGTCCTTCTGGCTTTTTGCGTAGCGGCTGAAATCCGGAATGTTCAACGATAGGGTGGCCCAGAAGCCGACCATGGCGGTCAAACCGGCGAAAAAGTAACTCCAGACGCTGGCGCCTTCCGGCCGTTTGGGCGGCTGCGCCATCAACTCGGTCAGGGAAACGTTCGGCATGGCCCACACCAGCAGCCCCAGCCCCACCAGCACCAACAGCGGCGCCGATAGGGTCTCCAACCATTTGATCGACTCGGCCCCACGCAGCACCACCCACAGGTTCAGGGCCCAGAACACCATGAAGCCAATAACCTCGCCGGTGCCGCCGAGGGATTTCCAGCCCTCGAAGATCGAGCCCAGAAACAGATGGATTGCCAGCCCGCCGAACATGGTCTGGATACCGAACCAGCCACAAGCGACCAGGGCGCGGATCAGGCAGGGGACGTTGGAGCCGATCACCCCGAAGGAGGACCGCAGCAATACCGGGAACGGAATACCGTACTTGGTCCCGGCAAAGGCATTGAGGGTCAGCGGAATCAGGACGATGACGTTGGCCAGCAGGATCGCCAGCAGTGCTTCGCCGACGCTCAGGCCGAAGTACGCTGTCAGCACCCCGCCCAGGGTATAGGTCGGTACGCAGATCGACATGCCGACCCACAGCGCGGTGATGTGCCATTTGTTCCAGGTGCGCTCATGTACCTTGGTCGGGGCAATGTCGTGGTTGTACCTGGGGCTGTCGAGGACGTCACTGCCGGCGTCCAGTTCGTACAACCCGTCGCGCTCGGTGACCTGGGATCTGTTCTGTTGCATGGCCGCTCCACTGTTCTTTTGATTATTTTGCTCATCGGGCTGGCCAACGGAGTAACCGCGAGCCAAACGATGGCCGGAGAACTGACAACTTTTACCTTCCGACCAAGGTGTCAGCGGCGGCAATCAATAAGCGTGCCGCGAAGCGTGCCGCGGACGCTGCCAGGCTTCGGTGCGGATCAGTAAAATCCATGTAAACAACTGATATCTTTTCGTTTTTGTTTCAAAACCAGCCTGCCTGCGACAACTGACCTGCACACTCAGGCTGAATGCCAGGCAAGTTGTCCAACCCGTCAGGACTCATTCTGGTGCGTTATATTTATAGATGAATTTTTCCTTCGCCACAGGCTGACCTCAAATAGCTGATTTCACATGACAAATCTCGACCATATTGGGTTCCTGTCAAGTGCGTCAAAATGGTGAACGGTCGCACCAATATGCGGAATATAAGTTTTATCTATTTATATTCAATGACTTAAGATAGTTATAAGCATATAAAAAATATTCTTGCTCATTCGCCTAACTCCAGCTAGCGTTTAATCCTGACAGCGCTGACAGGAATACAACTTCCTTAGCCTGCTACATATAAAACACTTAGAACTGGCACAAGCCGGTCTTGCCTGCGAGGAACTCGGAATGTCTCTGTTGATCCGTGGCGCCACTGTAATTACCCATGATGAAAGTTACCGCGCCGATGTCCTCTGCGCCGACGGCTTGATCAAAGCCATCGGTAATACCCTGGAAGTTCCCGCAGGCTGCGAAGTGCTCGATGGCAGCGGCCAGTACCTGATGCCCGGCGGCATCGACCCCCATACCCACATGCAACTGCCCTTCATGGGCACAGTCGCCAGCGAGGACTTCTACAGCGGCACGGCCGCGGGCCTTGCCGGCGGCACCACCTCGATCATCGACTTCGTGATCCCCAACCCCCAGCAGTCCCTGCTCGAAGCTTTTCAGCAGTGGCGCGGCTGGGCCGAGAAGTCCGCCGCCGACTACGGCTTTCATGTCGCCATCACCTGGTGGAGCGAGCAGGTCCGCGAGGAAATGGCCGAATTGGTCAGCCAGCACGGGGTCAACAGCTTCAAGCACTTCATGGCCTACAAGAACGCCATCATGGCGGCCGACGACACCCTCGTCGCCAGCTTCGAACGCTGCCTGGAACTCGGCGCCGTGCCCACCGTACATGCGGAAAACGGCGAACTGGTCTATCACCTGCAACGCAAGTTGATGGCCCAGGGCATGACCGGGCCGGAAGCACACCCTCTGTCGCGGCCGTCACAGGTCGAGGGCGAGGCGGCAAGCCGGGCGATCCGCATCGCCGAAACCCTCGGCACGCCGCTGTACCTGGTGCACGTCTCGACCAAGGAAGCCCTGGACGAAATCACCTACGCCCGCAGCAAGGGGCAACCGGTCTACGGTGAAGTGCTGGCCGGGCACCTGCTGCTGGATGACAGCGTCTACCAGCACCCGGACTGGCACACCGCCGCCGGTTACGTGATGAGCCCGCCCTTCCGTCCCCGCGGCCACCAGGAGGCACTCTGGCACGGCCTGCAATCGGGCAACCTGCACACCACCGCCACCGATCACTGCTGTTTCTGCGCCGATCAGAAAGCCGCCGGTCGCGACGACTTCAGCAAGATTCCCAATGGCACGGCCGGCATCGAAGACCGCATGGCGGTGCTCTGGGATGAAGGGGTCAACAGCGGGCGCCTGTCGATGCAGGAATTCGTCGCGCTGACCTCCACCAACACCGCGAAGATCTTCAACCTCTACCCGCGCAAGGGCGCGATCCGCGTAGGCGCCGATGCCGACCTGGTGCTGTGGGATCCACAGGGCACTCGCACCATCTCGGCCAAGACCCATCACCAGCAAGTCGACTTCAACATCTTCGAAGGCAAGACCGTGCGCGGCATTCCCAGCCATACCATCAGCCAGGGCCGGCTGGTCTGGGCCGATGGCGACCTGCGGGCCGAACGGGGTGCCGGGCGCTACATCGAACGCCCGGCCTACCCGGCGGTGTTCGACCTGTTGAGCAAGCGCGCCGAACTGCGCAAGCCGGTGGCGGTGAAACGCTGAGATCCGGGCCCACACAGGCCATACAAAAACCAATGCCCGCCAGAGGCAAACCCTCAAATAACCGTGAGGCCTAGACCGTGATCAATTCCCTGAACCACTTGCCCCATCCCCTTGAGGATGGCGCTACCCTCGCCGGCCACTTCAGCGACCTGGCCCCGCCCCTCACTGCGCGCCAGGCCGAAGTCGAAGCCTCGCGTTGCCTGTATTGCTACGACGCGCCCTGCGTCAACGCCTGCCCCAGCGAGATCGACATTCCCTCCTTCATCCGTAACATCCACCAGGACAACGTCCAGGGCGCCGCGCAGAAAATCCTCTCGGCGAACATTCTCGGCGGCAGCTGTGCCCGGGTCTGTCCGACGGAAATCCTCTGCCAGCACGCCTGCGTGCGCAACAACGCCGAGGAATGCGCGCCGGTATTGATCGGCCTACTGCAACGCTATGCCATCGACAACGCGCACTTTCGCGAGCATCCGTTCCAGCGCGCCGCCGCCACCGGCAAGCGCATTGCCGTGGTCGGCGCTGGCCCCGCCGGGTTGTCCTGCGCACACCGCAGTGCCATGCACGGCCATGAAGTGGTGATCTTCGAAGCCCGGGAAAAAGCCGGTGGACTCAATGAATACGGGATCGCCAAGTACAAGTTGGTGGATGACTTCGCCCAGCACGAACTGGATTTCCTCCTGCAAATCGGCGGCATCGAAATCCGCCACGGGCACAAGCTCGGCGACAACCTGAGCCTCAGCGACCTGCACCAACAGTTCGACGCAGTGTTCCTCGGGCTCGGCCTGGCCGCCAGCAAACAACTGGGCCTGCCCCACGAAGACGCGCCGGGCCTGCTGGCCGCCACCGACTACATCCGCGAACTGCGCCAGAGCGATGACCTCAGCCAACTGCCCCTGGCCGAGCATTGCATCGTCCTCGGCGCAGGCAACACAGCCATCGACATGGCCGTGCAAATGGCTCGCCTGGGGGCCCGTGACGTCAACCTGGTGTACCGCCGGGGCCTGGAGGAAATGGGCGCGACCGACCACGAGCAAGACATCGCCAAGGCCAATCAGGTGCGGCTGATGACCTGGGCCCAACCCGAGGAAGTCTTGCTCGACGCTAAAGGCCAGGTGCGCGGCATGCGCTTCGCCCGCACCCGCCTGGATGAGGGTCGGTTGGTCAACACCGGCGAGACCTTCGAACTGGCCGCCGATGCGATCTTCAAGGCCATCGGCCAAAGCTTCGACGAGCACGCCCTGAGCGATCCGCTGGCCGGCCAACTGCAGCGCCAGGGCGGGCGAATCCAGGTGGACGAGCAGATGCGCACCAGCATTCCCGGGGTCTATGCCGGCGGTGACTGCACCAGCCTCGACCAGGACCTGACCGTGCAAGCGGTGCAGCACGGCAAGCTCGCCGCGCACGCCATACATGCCCAACTCATGCTCAACGTGGAGGCTGCGTAATGGCCGATCTCTCGATTGTCTTCGCCGGCATCAAGGCCCCCAACCCGTTCTGGTTGGCCTCCGCACCGCCCACCGACAAGGCCTACAACGTGGTCCGGGCCTTCGAGGCCGGCTGGGGCGGCGTGGTCTGGAAAACCCTGGGCGAGGACCCGGCGGCGGTCAACGTCTCGTCCCGCTATTCCGCGCACTTTGGCGCCAACCGTGAAGTCATGGGCATCAACAACATCGAGCTGATCACCGACCGCTCGCTGGAGATCAACCTGCGGGAAATCACCCAGGTCAAGAAAGACTGGCCGGATCGCGCCCTGATCGTCTCGCTGATGGTGCCCTGCGTCGAAGAGTCGTGGAAACACATCCTGCCGCTGGTGGAAGCCACCGGCGCCGACGGCATCGAGCTGAACTTCGGCTGCCCCCACGGCATGCCGGAGCGCGGCATGGGCGCGGCAGTGGGCCAGGTGCCGGAGTACGTCGAGCAAGTCACCCGCTGGTGCAAGACCTATTGCTCGTTGCCGGTGATCGTCAAGCTCACGCCGAACATCACCGACATCCGCGTCGCCGCTCGTGCGGCCCATCGTGGTGGGGCCGATGCGGTGTCGCTGATCAATACCATCAACTCAATCACCAGCGTCGACCTCGACCGCATGGTCGCCCTGCCCATGGTTGGCACCCAGAGTACCCACGGCGGTTACTGCGGTTCGGCAGTCAAGCCGATTGCCCTGAACATGGTCGCCGAAATCGCCCGCGACCCGCAGACCCAGGGCCTACCGATCTGCGGTATCGGTGGCATCGGCAGTTGGCGCGACGCCGCCGAATTCCTCGCCCTGGGCAGCGGCGCAGTGCAAGTGTGCACCGCAGCGATGCTGCATGGTTTTCGGATCGTCGAGGACATGAAGGACGGCCTGTCGCGCTGGATGGACAGCCAAGGCTACGCCAGCGTGCAGGACTTCGCCGGGCGCGCGGTGGGCAATACCACCGACTGGAAGTACCTGGACATCAACTACCAGGTGATCGCCCGGATCGACCAGCAAGCCTGCATCGGTTGCGGACGCTGCCACATCGCCTGCGAAGATACCTCGCACCAAGCCGTGGCCAGCCTCAAGCAGGCCGACGGCAGCCACAAGTACCAGGTGATCGACGACGAATGCGTGGGCTGCAACCTGTGCCAGATCACCTGCCCGGTGCAGGACTGCATCGAGATGGTGGCGGTCGATAACGGCAAACCCTTCCTCGACTGGAACCACGATCCGAGGAACCCGTATCACGTTGCCGGGTGAGATCAGCGGGGGGTTATCGCCCCCGCGACCTAGCAGATCTGCTAGCTAGACAACACTGAAGAAGTATCACAGGCTCAGACAAGCTCAACCAACCACAGAGCCCCCTGCCCATGGCCCCTTCATCATTGACGATACTGGCCCGGTATCAATACGACCCACTGGACCGTCTCATGGGCGTGGGACTCCTGGAACGCGCGAGCACGCGACGCTTCTATCAGGAGAACTATCTGGTGACCGAGTTGGACGGCCAGGGGCAACGATCGATCGTTCGCCATGCAGCCCAGCCGTTGGCACAGCAACAAAGCATGGCCGGTGTCAGCGAAACAACGCTATTGGTAACCGATCGAGCACATTCCCTGCTGCAAACCTTGACCGACAACAACCCGCAGCAACTGGCCTACACGGCCTACGGACACCATCCGGCCGAAAGCGCTTTAAGCCATTTACTAGCGTTCAACGGTGAGTGTCCGGACTCAATAACCGGGCACTATTTGTTGGGACAGGGTAAACGTGCTTATAACCCTGTATTGATGCGATTTAACAGCCCGGACGACTTGAGTCCTTTTGGTGAAGGGGGGATTAATTCGTATGCTTATTGCGGAAATGACCCAATCAACTTTCACGATTCCACCGGTAATATGCCTCTGCATGTATTGCCGAACATTAGTCAGCGCGGGACGGTAATCGTCAAAAACCCAAATTACAGGGTACAAAAAACCGCAGGTTCCATAGCTCGGCCTAGCCTTGCAACGAATAATCCAATACTAGATAAAATACTGGATATACCGATCAGGAACAGCATCTCTCGGCTACAGAGTGAGGAGTTTACACACGAACTTCCTGTCACAAAAACCAATACACATAAAGAAAAAGCGCAATACTCCAAAGGTGGCATTTGGCGCAGGAAGCTTACCCGTAGCGCACAAAAATATGACAACTACAAACAAGCAAACACGCCGGGCTTTCAAACGCGGGCCACTAAACACCAACAAAAAAGATGGGAAAAACTGACCCGTAAAATATCAGAACTTACTAGTCAAAGCGGGCCAACCCGCACACTCTGGAAATCTAACGCCGAACTTCGACTTACCGAGAAGCAAATAAAACAGCACAGCGTCGATACTTTTGAACAACAGGCTAGCGCCCAACAAATCAGGCAATAACTTATCCGTGCGCTACGGTTACTACGCATCACAACCTCAGCGCACAGCTCAAGGCTCCAACCCAATCCCCCGCAAGATCACACTCGTCACCGTCTGCACTGCCCGCTCGAACTGCATGTCCGACAGCGGATGGTGCTCGTTGAGAATGTTCACTTGGTGGTCGAAGTCGGCGTAGTGCTGGGTCGAGGCCCAGATCATGTACAGCAGGCTGGAAGGCTCAACCGGGAGGATGCGTTGGTCGTCGACCCACTGGCGGATTTTGGCTTCCTTCATCTTGGCCCAGTCGTACAGGCTGGCGTCCAGCGCCTGGCCCAGGGTCGGTGCGCCGTGGATGATTTCATTGGCCCAGACTTTCGAGCCATAGGGTCGGCTGCGCGAATGGTTCATCTTGGCGCGAATGTAGCTGCTCAGGACCACCCGCGGATCGTCGAACATCTCGAAGCACAGCGCGTCCTGCTTCCACACTTCCAGCAAGTCGAAGAGCACCGCGCTGTAGAGTTCGGTCTTGGTGCTGAAGTAGTAATGCAGATTGGAGCGACACCGCCGAATTCCTGGCATCCCACAAACCTCGAGCGTAATTGAGCGTCCCCACGAACTAGCAGATCTGCTAGCTAGACAACACTGAAGAAGTATCACAGGCTCAGACAAGCTCAACCAACCACAGAGCCCCCTGCCCATGGCCCGTTCATCATTGAAGATACTGTCCCGGTATCAATACGACCCACTGGACCGTCTCATGGGCGTGGGACTCCTGGAACGCGCGAGCACACAGCGCTTCTATCAGGAGAACTATCTGGTGACCGAGCTGGACGGCCAGGGGCAACGATCGATCATTCGCCATGCAGCCCAGCCGTTGGCACAGCGACAAAGCATGGCCGGTGTCAGCGAAACAACGCTACTGGCAACCGACCGTGCACATTCCCTGCTGCAAACCTTGACCGACAACAACCCGCAGCAACTGGCCTACACGGCCTACGGACACCATCCGGCCGAAAGCGCTTTAAGCCATTTGCTCGGCTTCAACGGGGAGTGTCCGGACTCAATAACCGGGCACTATTTACTGGGACAGGGTAAGCGTGCTTATAACCCTGTATTGATGCGATTTAATAGCCCAGACGACTTGAGTCCTTTTGGTGAAGGGGGGATTAATTCGTATGCTTATTGCGGAAATGATCCAATCAACTTTCACGATTCCACCGGTAATGTACGTCTTCGTATGTTGTCGGGCATGAGTTACCGCGGGTCGGTAATCGTCAAAAACCCACAGTACGCGGTACAAAAAACCGCAGGCTCCATAGCTCGGCCTGACCTTGCAACGAGTAATCCGGCACTAAATAAAACGCTGAATACACCGAGCACGAACAGCAGTTCCCGGCCACAGAGTGTGAAGTTCACACAAAAACTTCCTGTCACAAAAGTCAATAAACACAAAGAAAACGTGCAATACACCAAAAATGGTATTTGGCGCAGGGCGCATATCAGAAGCGCACAAAAATATGACAACTACATAGAAGAAAATACGCCGAACTTTGAAACAATGGCCACTCCACGCCAATACAAAAGATGGACAGAGCTGAACAGCAAGATATCAAAACTTACCAGTCTAAGTGGGCCAAACCCTTCACTCAGTCAATCTAAAGACGCCCTTCGAACTATCGAGATGCAAATAAAACAGCACAGCGTCGATACTTTTGAACAACAGGCTAGCGCCCAACAAATCAGGCAATAACTTATCCGTGCGCTACGGTTACTACGCATCACAACCTCAGCGCACAGCTCAAGGCTCCAACCCAATCCCCCGCAAGATCACACTCGTCACCGTCTGCACCGCCCGCTCGAACTGCATGTCCGACAGCGGCTGGTGCTCGTTGAGAATGTTCACCTGGTGATCGAAGTCAGCGTAGTGCTGGGTCGAGGCCCAGATCATGTACAGCAGGCTGGAAGGCTCGACCGGGAGGATGCGTTGGTCGTCGACCCACTGGCGGATTTTGGCTTCTTTCATCTTGGCCCAGTCGTACAGGCTGGCGTCCAGTGCCTGGCCCAAGGTCGGTGCGCCGTGGATGATTTCATTGGCCCAGACTTTCGAGCCATAGGGTCGGCTGCGCGAATGGTTCATCTTGGCGCGAATGTAGCTGCTCAGGACCACCCGCGGATCGTCGAACATCTCGAAGCACAGCGCGTCCTGCTTCCACACTTCCAGCAAGTCGAAGAGCACCGCGCTGTAGAGTTCGGTCTTGGTGCTGAAGTAGTAATGCAGG
>NZ_FYEC01000011.1:115819-164729 GCF_900187635.1 Pseudomonas sp. Irchel 3H3
TAGCTGCTCAGGACCACCCGCGGATCGTCGAACATCTCGAAGCACAGCGCGTCCTGCTTCCACACTTCCAGCAAGTCGAAGAGCACCGCGCTGTAGAGTTCGGTCTTGGTGCTGAAGTAGTAATGCAGGTTGGAGCGTGGCAGTTGCACTTCCCTGGCGATGTCCGCCATCGCGGTGCTGCCAAAGCCTTTTTCGGCGAAGACTTTTTCCGCGGCCAGGAGGATTTTCTCGACGTTGCTGCGACGGATCTCGATCTTGTGATTGCCCATGGGGGCTCCCTGTCAGCGGCATTGTCCAAGACTAGCATTGGCGACACACGAAACGAAACGTGTACGCCCAGGGCCGCCAATGATTACCGCTCAACCCAGCAACTGGCTCAACACCGCGCGCAACTTGCCGGGCTTCACCGGTTTGTTCAGCAGCGGCGCATCGAGTTTCTGCAAGGATTGCCGGCATTGGTCAGTGCGGTCGGCGGTGATGATCACTGCCGGGATCACCTGCTGGAAATGCTCGCGCAAATGCCGCACCACCTCACAGCCCACTACCCCGTGGTCCAGGTGATAGTCCGCCAGAATCAACTCCGGAGCCTGGCCCATCAAGTTGCTCAGGGCCGAGCTTTCATCGGTGGCCGTGACCACTTCGCAGCCCCACTGCCCGAGCAACGCGCTCATGCTCTGCAGGATGCTCACTTCGTTGTCCAGCACCAGCAACCGTCGGCCCGGCAGCGGATTGCCGGTGCCCGCCTGGGGCACCGCGAGGCTGATGGGCAGAGGGATGTCGTCGGAAATCGGCACATCGATGCTGAACATCGAACCGCGTCCTGGCAAGGAATGCACCTGGACCCGGTAATCGAGGATCTTGGCGATCCGCTCGACGATCGCCAGCCCAAGGCCGACGCCCTTGCGGTCGGCCGCGCGGCCGACATCCAGTTGATTGAATTCGAGGAAGATCGATTCCAAGCGATCTGCCGCAATCCCACGCCCGGTATCCCAGACTTCCAGGCGCAACAGCGCGCCCCGCCGGCGAGCGGCCAGCAGGATGCTGCCCTGCTCGGTGTAGCGGCAGGCGTTGCTGAGGAAGTTGCGCAGGATGCGGGTCATCAGTCGCAGGTCGGTACGGATCCCGAAGTCACCCATGCGCACCCGCAAATTCAGCCCGGCGGCTTCAGCCACCGACTGGAACTCCGAGACCAGCGGGCCGAGCAATTCGTCGAGCCGATACAGGGCGACGTCGGGTTTTACCGCTGCCTGATCCAGGCGCGAGATATCCAGCAAGTCAGTGAGCAAATCCTCGGCCCCTTCCAGGGCCTGGTGAGTGCGCTCCACCAACACCTGCTCGACCTCGGGCAGATGCCGCTCGCGCAGGGTCGAAACCAGCAGCCGCGCGGCGTTTAGCGGTTGCAGCAGGTCGTGACTGGCCGCGGCCAGGTACTTGTCCTTGCTGTGGTTGGCGGCCTGGGCGGCGTCCCGGGCATCACGCAGGGCTTGCTCGATCTGCTCGCGCTCGGCGATCTGCTGTTGCAGGTTGCGGTTGGCCTCGAGCAATTCGTCGGTGCGTGCGGTGACCCGTTGCTCCAGTTGGTCATTGAGCTGTTGCAGGCGCTCCTGGGCCAGCTTGCGTTCGGTGATGTCGGCGACAAACCCTTCCACCAAGCCCTCCTGATCGGGCTTGAGCAACAGGTTCATCAGCACGTCCAGTGCGCTGCCGTCCTTGCGCCGCAGTTGGGTTTCGTAGCCCAGCAGGCTGCGCTCGCGCTGCAGGATCTCGCGGATCTGCTCCAGCTCGCGGGCGCCGCCGACAAACAGCGTGTCGGCCAGGTCCGTCAGGGAGAACAGGACATCCTGCGGGTCTGTGTAGCCGAGCATCCGCGCCAACGCCGGGTTGGCCGCACGCATGCCTTCCAGCAAGCTGGCCTGGAACACACCGTGCACGGCGTTTTCAAACAGCCACTTGTAGCGATTGCGCTCGGCTTCCAGCTCTTGCAGGCGCGCCGCCAGTTCCGGGTAATGACTCTTGCGGGCCGAGTGGTTGCCCAGCCCCAGCAGCCCGGCCAGCGCCTGTTGCTGCTGCTCAGAGGGCTTCGCCATAGACGACCTCGACATCCCGCTGACTGGACTCGCGCGGATTGGTGAGGATGCACGGGTCATCCATCGCGTGTTGCGAGAGAAACGGGATGTCCGCCGTACTGACCCCATGCAGGCCCAGGGTTTCGTGGAAACCGATGGCGTGCTTGAGCGCGATCAGGTGCTCCACCAGGCGCCCGCAGATCTGCCGGTGATTGAGGCCACGGCAGTCGATGCCAAAGGTCTCGGCGATCACCTTGAAGCGCTCCGGCGCCGAGCTGTAGTTGAACGCCACCACGTGCTCCACCAGCACCGCGTTGCACAGCCCGTGCGGCAGGTCGAGAAAGCCGCCGAGGCTGTGGGACATGGCATGCACCGCCCCCAGGATCGCATTGGAGAACGCCAGCCCGGCCTGCATGCTGCCGAGCATGATTTTTTCCCGCAGGGCGATGTCCGCCGGGTTGGCGATCATCTGCACCAGGTTGCCGTTGATCAGCCGCATCGCTTCCAGGGCGTGGGGGTCGGTCAGCGGCCCGTGCCCGGTGGACACGAAGGCTTCGATGGCATGCACCAACGCGTCAATGCCAGTACAGGCCGACAGGAACGGGTCCATGCTCAGGGTGGTTTCCGGGTCGATCAGCGACACGTCAGGCACCACCGCCTTGCTGACGATGGAAAACTTCATGCGCTCCTGCTGGTTGGAAATGATTACGAACTGCGACACGTCCGCCGAGGTGCCGGCAGTGGTCGGGATCAGGATCAGCGGCGGGCTGGGGACACGAATGGTGTCCACGCCTTCGAACTCGAGAATGCTGCGGCCGTGGGCGACCACAATGCCAATGCCTTTGCCGCAGTCCATCGGGCTGCCGCCACCGACCGCGACAATCACGTCGCAGTGATTTTCCCGGTACAGCTCGGCGCCGAGCATGACTTCTTCGACCCGCGGATTGGGCGACACGTCGCTATAGAGGAAATAATCGATGCCCTGGGCCTGCAGGCTGGCCTCGACATCGGCCACCCAGCCGGCGGCAATCACCCCCGGGTCGCTGACCACCAGTACCTTGCGGGCACCAAAGGTCTTCGCATAGTTGCCGACGTTGTGCCGGCAACCGGCACCGAAGATGATTTCAGGGGAAACGAACTTACGCAGTTGGCTGAGACTCTGGCTCATTGGAAAGCCTGTTTTTTATTGTTTTGAAAGGTAACAGCCACACTAACCGATCCGGTGGTGAATGCAATCAGACCATTGGGTACCCCCAGAGCGAACCAGATCTGACTATCTATCCGCGATAAATCAACCGTGAAGCCTTTTCGTTGCGCAGCGTCAGCGCCTCCATGCCCGGCCCGGGTGCCTCGGCTTCTTCCCGGGCCTTGAGGATCACCCCGTGGTGCGCCGACTTGCTGCACACCGGATCAGCATTGGCGGCGTCGCCGGTGAGCATGAACGCCTGGCAACGACAGCCGCCCAGGTCCTTGTGCTTTTCATCGCAAGAGCGACACGGCTCCTTCATCCAGGCATCACCGCGAAAGCGGTTGAAGCCGAACGAGTCATTCCAGATGTGCTCGATGCTGTGCTCGCGCACATTGGGGAACGCCACGGGCAACTGCCGGGCGCTGTGACACGGCAGCGCGGTGCCGTCGGGGGTGATGTCGAGAAACAGATTGGCCCAGCCGTTCATGCAGGTCTTGGGACGCTCCTCGTAGTAGTCCGGGGTGACGAAAATCAGTTTGCACGGATGGCCTTGCGCCTCAAGCCGCTTGCGGTACTCCTTGGTGATCGCCTCGGCGCGCTGCAACTGGTCGCGGGTCGGCAGCAGGCCCACCCGGTTGAGTTCGGCCCAGCCGTAGAACTGACAGGTGGCCAGCTCGACAAAGTCGGCCTCCAGCTCCAGGCACAGCTCGATGATCTGCTCGATGCGGTCGATGTTGTGCCGGTGCGTGACAAAATTCAGCACCATCGGGTAACCCTGGGCCTTGACTGCCCGGGCCATCGCCAGTTTTTGCGCAAAAGCCTTGCGCGAGCCGGCGAGCATGTTGTTCACCGCTTCGTCGGCCGCCTGGAAGCTGATCTGGATATGGTCCAGCCCGGCCACTTTGAAATCCCGCACTTTCTGTTCGGTCAGGCCAATGCCCGAGGTGATCAGGTTGGTGTAGTAGCCCATGTCCCGGGCGGCCTTGATCAGCTCGGCGAGGTCCTGGCGCACCAGCGGTTCGCCACCGGAAAAGCCCAGTTGCGCGGCGCCCATGTCGCGGGCCTCGCGGAATACCCGAATCCACTCGGCGGTACTCAGTTCCTCGCCGTGCCGGGCAAAATCCAGCGGGTTGGAGCAATAGGGGCATTGCAACGGGCAGCGATAGGTCAGCTCCGCCAGCAACCACAGCGGTGGACCGGGTGGCGTTTCACTCAATCCAGAATTGCGCATGGGCTACCTCCAGGAACGCCAGGACATCCTCGTCGATCCCCGGCACCCCGGGGAAACTGGCGCTCAATTGAGTAATGATCGCCGCCACACTGCGTTGGCCGTCCACCAGGCTGAGGATCTGCCCGGCGCTGGTATTGAGCTTGATCATGCCCTCGGGGTACAGCAGCACGTGACAGTCCTGGCGCGGTTCCCATTGCAGGCGAAAACCACGGCGCAGCACGGGTGCCTGTTCGTGTTTGATCAGGTTCACAAGGCGATCCCCCGGTGCCAGACATTGGCGCTGGTCACCGTGTGGTACGGCGGGCGCTCCAGTTCGTAGGCCAGGCTCATGGCATCGAGCATGCTCCACAGCACATCGAGCTTGAATTGCAGGATGTCGAGCATGCGTTGCTGGCCGGCGGCGGTGACGTAATGCGCCAAGGTAATCTGCAGCCCATGCTCGACGTCGCGACGGGCCTGCCCCAGGCGCGTGCGGAAATACTGGTAGCCGGCCGGGTCGATCCAGGGGTAATGCTGGGGCCAGGCGTCCAGGCGCGACTGGTGGATCTGCGGGGCGAACAGCTCGGTCAGCGAACTGCTCGCTGCCTCCTGCCAGCAGGCGCGCCGGGCGAAATTGACGTAGGCATCCACGGCAAACCGCACCCCCGGCAGCACCAACTCCTGGGACAGCACTTGTTCGCGGGTCAGCCCGACGGCTTCGCCGAGGCGCAACCAGGCCTCGATCCCGCCTTCGCTGCCCGGCGCGCCGTCGTGATCGAGCAAGCGTTGCAGCCACTGCCGCCGCACCTCGCGGTCTGGACAATTGGCCAGGATCGCTGCGTCCTTCAGCGGGATGTTCAACTGGTAGTAGAACCGATTGGCGACCCAGCCCTGGATCTGCTGGCGAGTGGCACGCCCGGCGTACATGGTTTGGTGGAACGGGTGATGGATGTGGTAATAGGCACCCTTGGCACGTAGGGCGGCTTCGAATTCGCTGGGGGTCATTGGCTGGTCAATCATTGTGCTTCTCCTGGCGGTTCGGTGAGGTCTGGGGGCATCGCGGGCAAGCCCGCTCCCACAAGGGTCCGAGTCAGCCTGCTGGCGAAAGGCCCTACAGGTCGATGTGCATGCCGTCGTAGGCCACTTCGATTCCGCGCCGCTCAAGCTCCGCCCGCTCGGCCGAGTCCGGGTCGAGGATCGGGTTGGTGTTGTTGATGTGAATCAGCACCTTGCGCTGGCGTGGAAAGCCCTCCAGCACCTCAAGCATGCCCCCCGGGCCGCTTTGCGCCAGGTGCCCCATCTCGCGGCCCAGGCTCTGGCCGACTTCGCACAGGCGCATCTCGTCATCGCGCCACAGCGTGCCATCGAGCAACAGGCAATCGGCGCGCTGCATCCAGCCGAGTAATTCGTCGTCGACCTGGCCCAGGCCCGGGGCATAGAACAACGACGCACCGCTGCGCCGGTCCTCGATGAACAGACCGATGGTGTCACCCGGCTGCGGGTTGCCACGATTCGGCGAATACGGTGGTGCGTTGCTGACCAACGGGATGGCCCGGAACTCAAGGTGCGCGCAAGCAGCGATGCTGAACGGCGCGCGGTCCAGGCCGATGGGTGACCACTGCAGGCCGCCGTTCCAGTGGGCCAGCATGTCAAACAAGGGAAACCCGCTGCTCAGGTCCTGATGAACCCGTTCGGTGCACCACACGGTGTGCGGACAGCCTTCGCGCAGGCTCAACAGGCCGGTGCAGTGGTCGATCTGGCTGTCCATCAGGATGATTCCGTTAATCGCCGTATCCCGCAGCCGGCGCGCCGGTTGCAGCGCGGGGAAACTTTCCAGCTGCGCGCGAATGTCTGGCGAAGCGTTGCACAGCAACCAGTCCACAGCGTTGTCACTCAGGGCAATCGAGGACTGCGTACGCCGTTGCGCACGCAGGCTGCCCGCGCGCACGCCAGCGCACTGGCGGCAATTGCAGTTCCACTGCGGAAAACCGCCACCGGCGGCGGAACCGAGGACACGGATGTGCATGGGCATTGCTCCAGAAGGCAGGCCCGGCCAACGCTATGGCTGGCCGGGTGGACAATCAACGGTTGGCGAAATACATCGTCACTTCGAAGCCAATGCGCAGATCGGTAAACGCGGGTTTAGTCCACATGGGTCATTCCTCTTCTTGTGCCGGGCGATTCCGGTACAGGCATTAATGCACGGGGCTTGAGGTGACCGAATGCTACTTTCGAAGGAGTTGGCGGGGTGATTTGGTAGGGGGTGTTGCGCAATTTTTCAGTAACACCTTCAGACCTGTGGGAGCGGGCGCCCGCTTGCGGCTTGCCCGCGATAGCGGTCGTACAGTTCAACATTGATGTTGAATGTGCTGGCCCCATCGCGGGCAAGCCCGCTCCCACAGGTTTTGTGTCGTGTTTAAGGAATCAGAAGAACCCCAGCGGATTGATGTCGTAGCTCACCAGCAGGTTCTTGGTCTGCTGGTAGTGGTCAAGCATCATCTTGTGGTTTTCCCGGCCGACCCCGGACTTCTTGTAGCCACCGAATGCGGCATGGGCCGGGTACAAGTGGTAGCAGTTGGTCCACACGCGGCCAGCCTTGATCGCCCGGCCCATACGGTAGGCGCGGTTGATATCGCGGGTCCACAGGCCGGCACCGAGACCGAACTCACTGTCGTTGGCAATCGCCAGGGCCTCGGCTTCGTCCTTGAAGGTGGTGACACCGACTACCGGGCCGAAGATTTCCTCCTGGAACACGCGCATCTTGTTGTGACCCTTGAGCAGGGTCGGCTGGATGTAATAGCCGCTGGACAGATCGCCCTCCAGACGCTCGGCCGCACCGCCAGCAAGCAGTTCGGCGCCCTCCTCCTGGGCAATCTGCAGGTACGAGAGGATCTTGTCGTATTGCTGCTCGGAAGCCTGGGCGCCGACCATGGTTTCGGTATCCAGCGGGTTGCCGCGCTTGATCTTGACGATCTTCTTCATCACCTGGGCCATGAACGGCTCGTAGATCGACTCCTGCACCAACGCCCGGGACGGGCAGGTACAGACTTCGCCCTGGTTGAAGAACGCCAGCACCAGGCCTTCAGCGGCCTTCTCGATGAACGCAGGCTCGGCATTCATGATGTCTTCGAAGAAGATGTTCGGCGACTTGCCACCCAGCTCCACCGTGCTCGGAATAATGTTCTCGGCGGCGCAATGCATGATGTGCGCGCCCACCGGGGTCGAGCCGGTGAAGGCAATCTTGGCGATGCGCTTGCTGGTGGCCAGGGCTTCACCGGCTTCGCGACCAAAACCCTGGACGATGTTCAGCACGCCGGCGGGCAGCAGGTCGGCGATCAGTTCGGCGAAGACCATGATCGACAGCGGCGTCTGCTCGGCTGGCTTGAGCACGATGCAGTTGCCGGCCGCCAGCGCCGGGGCGAGTTTCCAGGCGGCCATCAGCAGCGGGAAGTTCCAGGGGATGATCTGCCCGACCACGCCCAGGGGTTCGTGGAAGTGGTAGGCGGTGGTCAGCTCGTTGATTTCTGCGGCGCCGCCTTCCTGGGCGCGGATGCAACCGGCGAAGTAGCGGAAGTGGTCGGCGGCCAGCGGCACGTCGGCGTTGAGGGTCTCGCGCACGGCCTTGCCGTTGTCCCAGGTTTCGGTGACCGCGAGGATTTCCAGGTTCTGCTCGATGCGGTCAGCAATTTTCAGCAGCACCAGGGAGCGATCCTGGGCCGACGTCTTGCCCCAGGCATCTGCCGCTGCATGGGCGGCATCCAGGGCGCGGTCGATGTCGGCGGCGCTGGAGCGCGGGAACTCGGCGATCACCTCGCCGGTGACCGGCGAGGTGTTGGTGAAGTACTGGCCATTGATCGGCGCAACAAATTCACCGCCGATGAAATTGCCATAGCGCGGTTTGAAGGAAACAACAGCGCCTGGGGTACCGGGTTGTGCGTAGATCATGCTGGGCCTCTGTCTTGGTCAATGCCTGTCGGGCAAACAGGCGATGCACCGATAGTAGAGAGCCCCTCGTGCCAGACGTATGCGCCGTTGGCAGGGGGGCTCTCGTTATTTGGTACTGGGTTATGCGGTGAACTCCGGATCAATGCTTGGCGACGAGCTCCTTCGGCAACTTGAAGGTCCAGAGCATGCCGCCCTGGTTGAAGTCCTTGACCCGCTTGGCCACTTCGCCGCCCCACAGAGGTACGGCACCGCCCCAGCCCGAGAGCACCGAGACGTATTGTTCGCCGTCCATTTCCCAGGTCACGGGTGAGCCCAGGACCCCGGAGCCGGTCTGGAACTCCCAGACTTTTTCCCCGGTCTTGGCGTTGAACGCCTGCAGGAAGCCTTCCGGCGTACCGGTGAACACCAGGTTGCCCTTGGTGGTCAGCACCCCACCCCACAGCGGCGCGAAGTTCTT
The DNA here is from genome assembly GCF_900187635.1 of Pseudomonas sp. Irchel 3H3. NCBI lineage: Bacteria > Pseudomonadati > Pseudomonadota > Gammaproteobacteria > Pseudomonadales > Pseudomonadaceae > Pseudomonas > Pseudomonas sp. Irchel 3H3. The sequence goes on from NZ_FYEC01000011.1 coordinate 124,687, forward strand.
GTGGCGCCAGACTTCCTTGCCGGTTTTCGGATCAATTGCCCGCAGCACGCCGATGTAGTCTTCGTTCAGCGGCTTGATGGTGAAGCCGGCACCGAGGAATGCCGCGCCTTTTTTGTAGGCGATGCCTTCGTTCCAGATGTCCATGCCCCACTCGTTGGAGGGCACATAGAACAGCCCGGTGTCCTTGTTGTAGGCCATCGGCATCCAGTTCTTGGCCCCCAGGAACGCCGGCGCGACAAACACCGAGCTGCCCTTGGCCTCGCTGCCCGGAGCACCCGGTCGGCTGGCTTCGTTGTAGATTGGCCGGCCATTTTTATCCAGGCCCGTGGCCCAGGTGATCTTGTCGACAAACGGGAAGCCACGGATGAACTTGCCGTTGGTGCGGTCCAGCACGTAGAAGAACCCGTTGCGGTCGGCGGTGGCAGCAGCCTTGATCTCTTTGCCGCCTTCGTTGTAGTTGAACGACACCAGTTCGTTCACCCCGTCATAGTCCCAACCATCGTGGGGCGTGCTCTGGAAGTGCCACTTGATGGTGCCGTCGTCCGGGTTGAGGGCCAGGCGCGACGAGGAGTAGAGGTTGTCGCCAGGACGCAGGTGCGAGTTCCACGGAGCCGGGTTGCCGGTGCCGAACAGCAGCAGGTTGGTTTCCGGGTCGTAGTAGCCGCCCAGCCACGGCGCGGCGCCACCGGTCTTCCACAGATCGCCCGGCCAGGTCTTGCCCGCTTCGCCACCGGAAATGCCGTTCTCGACCGCCTTGCCGTCCTTGTAGACGTAGCCCATGTGACCTTCGACCGTTGGCCGGCTCCACAGCAGTTCGCCGTTTTTCGGGTCGTAGGCTTCGATCTTGCCCACCACGCCGAACTCGCCACCGGCGACCCCGGTGATCAGCTTGCCGTTGATCACCAGGGGCGCAGCGCTGATGGAGTAGCCTTCCTTGTGGTCGGCGACTTTTTTGCTCCAGACCACTTTGCCGGTGTCCTTGTTCAAGGCCACCAGCTTGGCGTCGAGGGTGCCGAAGAACACCAGGTCGCCGTACAGCGCCACGCCGCGGTTAATCACGTCGCAGCAGGGACGGATGTCATCGGGCAGGCGCGCATCGTATTGCCAGAGCTTCTTGCCGGTGCGCGCGTCCACCGCAAACACCCGCGAGTAGGAGCCGGTCATGTACATCACGCCGTCCTTGATCATCGGCTGCGCTTGCTGGCCACGCTGTTTTTCGCCACCGAAGGAGAATGCCCAGACGGGGCGCAGGTCCTTGACGTTATTCACGTTGAGGGTGTCCAGCGGGCTGTAGCGCTGACCCTGGACGCCCAGACCGTTGGTGACGATCTGCTCCGGGTTTTTCGGGTCCTGGAGAATGTCCTGGTCGCTGACGGCGGCCAGGACCGTGCCGGACAGCAGCATGGCGCTGAGCAGTGCACACAGGACGAAGGGTTGGCGACGTGCGGGTTGGGTCATGGCGGCTACCTCTGCGGTTTTTGTTATACCCGGGAAATTTTCCCGGTCTGGAGCAGATTCTTCAGCGCCACGACCCTGGCAACAATTGCCCGCAGTGTGGAGATTGTTAGTTCCTTGGTAGGGGGTCGAGCCCGTAGCCGATGCGACGGGGTTACGGGGTGGAGTCAATCCGCTGCATCTGCTCGCGCTCATAGCGCGGATACAAATGACTGACGCTGCGGATCAATTCATAGCGGCTCAGGTTGATGGCGGCGAAGCGCTCGGGGATCGGGCTGCGGATCATCTCGCCCATGTCGCTGCCGTTGGCGGCACCGTCACGCAGCAGTTGGTCGAGCCAGGCCAGGTAGTCGCGCATCTGCTCGAACGGACGCGCATCGCTGGCCACCGGGCCGTGACCGGGCACCACTTGCGTCCAGGGCAAACCCTGCAGCGTGGCAATGTCGGCCAACCACACCGACAACCCCGGGCTGTTGGGCGTGGTCAGGGCTCGCTGATAAAACACCAGGTCACCGGCAAACAGCACGCCGGTTCGCTGGTCGAGAATAGCCAGATCTGCGCCGGTATGCCCACCCAGGCTCAGCAGTTGCAAATCGTGATTCCCAAAACTTTTCAGCCCCGGCGCCAGGGTCTGGGTTGGCAGCACCACTTCGGTGCCGCGCATCCAGTCGCCGACCATCCGGTACATGTTCTCGGCCATGGCGTCACCCTGCTGTTGCAGGAGCTCGGTGGTCCCGGGCAAGGCGCCAATGGGCACATCACTGAACGCCTGGTTGCCCAGCACGTGGTCAGGATGGTGATGAGTCAACAGCAGCTGGATCACCGGCTTGTCAGTGACCGTTGCGATCGCCTTGCGCAGGGCCTCGCCGTAGCGTTTGGAGGGCCCGCTGTCGATCACCACTACTCCTTGGCGGGTGACGATGAACGCGGTGTTGACGATATTGCCGCCGTTGGCCTTGGCAAAATTGTCGGTGCTGCCCTCCAGCAGCCAGGTGTCTTCGGCGATCTGTCGCGGGCTGAGCACATAGTCGAGATCCGCCAGGGCCGGCAGGCTCAGCGACAGGCACAACAACAGCATCCAGCGCATCAGGTACTCCTTGGGCTCAGGGCAGGGTTGCGGAAAATTGGTTGCCGCTGTTGTCACGCAGCAGCAGGCGCGTCTGCCCTGCCCCTTCGATATCGAAGGCCAGACTGGGGTTTTCACTGACCGCAGGGAACAGCTCCAGGCGGGCCATGAGCTGGTCGTCCTGGTCACGCAGTTCAGCGTGGTTGAGGAAGAATTCCGGGATCCCGCCCACCATGCCGTTGTCCATCGGATGGGCTACCTGCAGGCGCAAGCGGCTGAAGCTGTCCCGCGGATAACGGCCACCGAGCACTTCGCCAATGTGTTCTTCCCAGCCTGGCTGGCTGCGCACCACACTCGGCGCCGTGCAGCCGCCACCCGCGGCGTCGATCAGGGTCGAGCCAACGTGCCACAGGCCGTCCCGAGTCTGCACCGCCGCGCGCAGGGGTGTGGCCTGCTCGATACGGATACGGATCGCCAGCCACGGCAGCACCCCGCCGAGCGGTTCGAAGTCGACGATCTTCGGCAACGGATTCAACTCGGCCCAGGCGAGGATTCTCACCACCTCGCCCTTGAATGCCCGGGCGTCGATTTCCAGTGGCACCTGGCGCGCATCCTCGGCAAACGGTGGCGCCAGCAGCTTGACCCGCTCATCGAACACGAACGGCGCATCGCCGAGCATCTGCTTGTGATAGAAGGCCCACATCACCGACGGCACCGGATCCTTCCCTGGGTCGACCGGCGCAGCCACCGCCAACAACGGCAGCCAGCAGGCCAACAGACAACTCGCTCGCCAGTTCATCGCAGCTCCTATTGATACATCTCGGGCACGTCGTAGCGCAGGCCGTAATGGCTATACAGGGCTTGCACCGCACCCTCGCGGATCAAACCTTCCAGCGCCTCTTCGACGGCGTAGGCCAGTTGACGGTTGCTCTCGTGCACCGCCATGCCGATTTCCCAACGTTGCTTGCCCATGTTCGGGTAGGCGTTCTCTGCCAGCGCCAACTGCGGGTCGGCGGCTTGGTGCAATTGCCAGTCGATCTCGCCGCGCATGGCCATGACCGCATCCACTTCTCCAGCCTGCATGGCGGCAAAGGCCTGCGGCACACCGGGATAGTGCCGGGTGTTTTTCGCCAGCATGCCGTTGAACACCGAGGTCAGGTAGAACGAGGGCACGCTGTCGACCTCGACCCCGATCGGCTGGTATTCGAACACCGCCACACTGGCCACCTTGTCCAGCCGCCGGCGGTCAAAAGCCACCTGCCACTGTTCGCTCTGGTACGGCCCGAACATCACCACATGGCCGTTTTCCAGCTCGCCCAGCTCATTGCGTTTCTGCGCGAAGTCGCGGTCGTAGGGCACGCGCATCATCAGGTCGGCCAGTTGCTGGTTGTGCAACGCACTGGCACGCCAGATGTAATCGCGCAGGTCGTCGTCGAGCTTTTCCCCGGCCGGCGCCCAGATCAGTTGCAGCTGCACGCCCAGAGCCTTGGCCAATGCCTGGGCCAGCTCCACATCGACCCCACGGGGCTGCCCGGCTTCCTCGAAGCTGTAGGGGGCAAAGTCCTTGTACACCGCCACCTTCAACTCCCCGGCGGCGATCATCTCGTCATACGTCCGGACCTGAGCCTGCGCCGCCGGGCAACACAGCAGCAGCGCACTGATCAACACCGCGAGCAGGCGCATGGGCTCACTCCTCGACGTGCACGCTATCCAGGTAGGTGCGTACCGCCCACAGGGCTTCCTGGCTCAGGTAGTCGGCCATCTTCGGCATGTACACCCGACCGTCACGCACGGCGCCGTGGCGCACGCGCTCGACGAACCATTCGTCCCCGGCATCGCCGGCGTCGAGCATGCGCAGGTCGGGGGCAATCCCCCCGGACTTGGCTTCCAGGCCATGGCAGGCGGCGCAGTTCTGGTTGTAGGCCGATGAACCGATGGCCACGGCCTTGTCGTGTTCCGGCGAAGTGCGGTATGGGTTCACTGCGGCCCAGCCATCGCCATCCAGCGTCACGCCGGCATCCTTGATCGGGGTCAGGCCCTGGGTCTCGACGGCTTGTGGCACCACGTTGCCGTGGGCCCAGGCCGAACCTGCACTGATAAAGCCGGCCAGCAGTCCGGCAACGAGCAAGGCGTTGCGTTTTGTTGTCATTGTTATGCCCTCAGGATTGCACGCAAAACCTCTTGGCAGAGGCTATGGCAGCCATCTTAGAAAGGCCTTGGCACAAGCCCCATGCTGCTTTGGTGGCCGCGCTCTACTCCCTTGGTAGTAGGGCTTGTGACGCACACCCAATTCATAGCCCGACCGGGAAGTCTTCCCGGCCACAGCGGGACTTTTTCCGTAGGCGCCACCGACACGGCGCAGCACCCTGTGCAGGCCAAAACCTCCACTGGGAACTGCAACCATGACAATAAGATCGCTACCCGCCCTTTCCCCCCTGACCCTCGCCGTGCAGGCCTTCCTGCTGGTAGGCGGCCTGTCCCTGGGCACCACCGGGTACGCTGCCACCGCCCCGACCAGCGCCAAGGTGAGCTGGGAAGACATTGCCAACGACCACCTGACCACCAAGGACGTGCTGCAATACGGCATGGGCACCAACGCCCAGCGCTGGAGCCCGCTGGCCCAGGTCAACGACCAGAACGTGTTCAAGCTCACCCCGGCCTGGTCCTACTCCTTCGGCGATGAAAAACAGCGCGGCCAGGAATCCCAGGCCATCGTCAGCGACGGCGTGGTGTACGTCACCGGTTCCTACTCCCGGGTCTTTGCCCTCGACGCCAAGACCGGCAAGCGCCTGTGGACCTACAACCATCGCCTGCCGGACAACATTCGTCCGTGCTGCGACGTGGTCAATCGTGGCGCGGCGATTTTCGGCGACAAGATCTACTTCGGCACCCTCGACGCGCGGCTGATCGCCCTCGACAAGAACACCGGCAAAGTCGTATGGAACAAGAAGTTTGGCGACCACGCCGCCGGCTACACGATGACCGGCGCCCCGGTGCTGATCAAGGACAAAACCAGCGGCAAGGTGCTGCTGATCCACGGCAGCTCTGGCGATGAATTCGGCGTGGTCGGCCAACTGTTCGCCCGCGACCCGGACACCGGCGAAGAAGTCTGGATGCGACCTTTCGTCGAAGGCCACATGGGCCGCCTGAACGGCAAGGAAAGCACCCCCACGGGCGATGTCAAGGCGCCGTCCTGGCCCAATGACCCGACTACCGAGACCGGCAAGGTCGAGGCCTGGAGCCATGGTGGCGGCGCTCCTTGGCAGAGCGCCAGTTTCGACCCGGAAAGCAACACTATCATCGTCGGCGCTGGCAACCCCGGGCCCTGGAACACCTGGGCGCGTACCTCCAAGGACGGCAACCCGCACGATTACGACAGCCTCTACACCTCAGGCCAGGTCGGGGTCGACCCGAGCACCGGCGAGGTCAAGTGGTTCTACCAGCACACCCCGAACGATGCCTGGGACTTCTCCGGCAACAACGAGCTGGTGCTGTTCGATTACAAGGACAAGGACGGCAAACTGGTCAAGGCCACCGGCCACGCCGACCGCAACGGCTTCTTCTACGTGGTCGACCGCAACAACGGCAAACTGCAGAACGCCTTCCCCTTCGTCGACAACATCACCTGGGCCAGCCACATCGACCTCAAGACCGGACGTCCGGTGGAGAACGAGGGCCAACGCCCGGCCAAGCCCCTGCCAGGGGAAACCAAGGGCAAGCCGGTGGAAGTCTCGCCGCCGTTCCTCGGCGGCAAGAACTGGAACCCCATGGCCTACAGCCAGGACACCGGGCTGTTCTACATCCCGGGCAACCAGTGGAAAGAGGAATACTGGACCGAAGAGGTCAACTACAAGAAGGGCTCGGCCTACCTGGGCATGGGTTTCCGCATCAAGCGCATGTACGACGACCACGTCGGCACCCTGCGCGCCATGAACCCGACCACCGGCAAAGTGGTCTGGGAGCACAAGGAGGCCTTGCCGCTGTGGGCCGGCGTGCTGGCGACCAAGGGCAACCTGGTGTTCACCGGCACCGGCGACGGGTTCTTCAAGGCCTTCGATGCGAAAACCGGCAAGGAGCTGTGGAAGTTCCAGACCGGCAGCGGCATCGTCTCGCCGCCGATCACCTGGGAACAGGATGGCGAGCAGTACATCGGCGTGACCGTCGGTTACGGCGGTGCTGTGCCGTTGTGGGGCGGCGACATGGCCGAGCTGACCAAACCCGTGGCCCAGGGTGGCTCGTTCTGGGTGTTCAAGATCCCGAGCTGGGATAACCCGACCGCCAAACGCTGATCCTCGCTACTGACACATACTTTGTAGGAGCGAGCGCCCGCTTGCTCCTACAGGGAAATCGGCACCTCCGAGAACCTTGCGATGAACTATCTACCTCTGCTGCTTCTCCTGAGCCTCACCGCCGCCCACGCCGACGACGGTGAGGACACCCCGCTGATCATCAACGGCTGCACCATCGCCGACCACAGCCAATGCCCCGGCGCCAATCTGCGTGGCGCCAACCTGAGCAACCAGGACTTGCGCAACATGAACCTCAGCGGCGCCGACCTGCGCGATGCCGATCTGCGCCACGCCCGCCTGGACCTCGCCAACCTGGAAAAGGCCCAACTGCAAGGCGCTAACCTGACTCGCGCCAGCCTGCAACAAAGCAACCTGCGCCTGGCCGACTTCACCGGCGCGACACTGCTGGCGGTCCAGGGCTGGGGCCTGTTTGCCCAAGGCGCGCAATTCCAGGATGCCAACCTGGGCGGCGCCTACCTGCAATTCGCCCGCCTGTCCGGCGCCAAGCTGCACAACGCCAACCTGCGCGCCGCCGACCTGGAAATGACCTGGCTGAGCAAGGCCGACCTGCAAGGCGCCAACCTCAGCGACGCCAACCTGCAGGAAGCCAAGTTCGGCGAAAGCAACCTGGCCCAGGCCAACCTCAGCGGCTCGCGCCAGCATTACGGCAACTTTCAGGATGCGAACATGGAGGGGTGTATCGGCTGTCCAACAACCTGGGACAAATGACTGGCTTTACCCACGATCTACGAACACCTGGCTCGTGCCCACAGTGGGATTTTTCGATAGCGGCAGATTTTGCATACGTCCACTAAACCCCTAGCAGCTGCCGAGCTTGCTCGCGATGGCGGTGTGTCAAGCGACATCGATGTTGAATGCTCCGTCAGCTAGCCACCCGCACCACCCCCATATCAATCCCCAGGTGCACCAGTTCGGCATGAGAGCTGACCTGCAGCTTGCTCTTGAGCAAGGTCAGGTGATTGGAAACAGTCTTGCTGCTGATGCTCAACTGCTCGGCAATCAGCCGTGCCGGGGTGCCTTTGGCGAGCATCACGAAGATCTCCAGTTCACGCTGGGTCATGCTTTGCAGGCGCGGATCGCTGGCGTCCTGTTGCGGGTGGCACGCCAACTGGGTAGCCAGGGGCTGCTCGATATAGGCGTGACCGGCGAGAATTCGGCGCACCGCCTCGATCAACACTTCAGGCGCCGAGCTTTTGGTCAGGTAGCCCGACGCCCCGGCATCGAGGGCCTGGCGCACCAGCGGCAGTTCATCGTGCATGCTGAAAAACAGCACCCGCAGTTGCGGCAAACGATGGCGCAGGCGGCGGGTGGTTTCCAGGCCACTGATGCCCGGCAGGCCAAAATCCATGATCACCAGGTTCGGCAGCGCCTCCTGGACCCGGCTCAACGCCTCCTCGCCAGTGGCCGCTTCGCGCACTTCGATCGCCGGCAACAACGCCCGCAACAGGCTGGCGTAGCCTTGGCGGACTACCGCGTGATCATCGACCAGCAAAATGTTCATGACACCTCCAAAGGCATGCTCAAGGCCAGCGCCCAACCGGCGCCGGGCTGACTGATGATGCGCAGTTCGCCGCCCAGGCAACGGGCCCGTTCGAACATTGAATACAGGCCGACACCCGGTTGCTGTGGTTGCTGAGCACCACGACCGTTATCGCGCACCAGCACCCGCAATCGTCCGCCGCAATGATGCAGGCGCACCCGCACCTGACTGGCGCCAGCATGACGGGCAATGTTGGTCAGGGCTTCTTGCAGCAGCCGATACAGATGGGTCTGGTGCGGTGCGGACAGCAGCGGCAGATCGGCGCTGACCCGCAACCGACAATCGATGCCCTGCCGGGTCTGCCACTGCTGCACCAGCAAGCCCACGGCCGCGCTCAACGGCAGGTGCTGCAGGACTACCGGATAGAGATCCTGGACCAGGGCGCGAAAGCCCTGCTGCAGGTGTTCGCAGTTGTGCTCCAACTCGCGCACTGTGCGCTCGATGGTCTGGGGCTGGTTCGCGACCAGGCGCAGCAGGCAGGCCTGGGCGCGAATCCCCGCCAGGTACTGGCCAAGATCGTCGTGCAGGGTCTGGGCCAAATGGGTGCGCTCCTGCTCCTGCACGGCCAACAGGGTGCGGGTCAACCGGGCATTGTCGGCATGGGCCTGTTCCAGGGCCTCGGTCATGCGGTTGAATTGCTGGGCCAGTTGGCGCGCTTCCGCCAGGCCGGTACCGCGCAGACGGACCTTGAGCTGGCCAGCGCACACTTGCTGCAAGGCCCGCAGCAACTCATCGAGCAGGTTCATGCCACGGCGTACCGCCCAGCGAATACTGACCAGGCTGACGAGCAACGCCAGGGCGCACAGGCCGAGCAGTTGCTGCACCGAGTCCCAGACTTCATCGAGTTCGTCCCGCGGGTCCAGGGCAATTTGTACCCGCCGGCCGTCGCGCAGATCAAGCAGATGGGGGCTGTGCAGGCGCTCGGCAAACAGCAGTCGGGCGAGCCAGGCATCCATTCCTTTGTGCACCGGAGCCTGTGCCGCCTCCCCCGACTGCAACCAGCGTACCCGCACGTGACGCAGGCCCTCGGTCAGCCGGGGCTGCAGGCTGACCGGGTCGCGTGCGGCGCTTTCGCTCAGATACTCGACCACCGCCTCTGCCGACTGCAGTTCCCGCTCGACATCTGCCAGCGCCTGATGCAGCAGCAAGCCCATGCACCCCAGGGTCACCAGGGCAAAAAAGCCGCAGACCCACAGGTTGATCCGCCACAGGGCCGACACGCCTAGCGCCCCGGTAGAGCGGGCATGACCCGCGCTGCGACCGGTTGCGGACCGTGCAGGCGGTCGACGCCGATCATGCTCAGGATCAGCAACAACGGCAGGAGCAGCGCCTTGAGAATTCGCATGATCAATCGCCTCCACTGAAATAGCCGTTATTGCCCATGCTAAAACCACGCCGCCTTGGCGCAGTTACTACCTTGGTACTGGCTGACTGGTACTTTCTGCATATTTCCCCCTGCTCGTGGGCTTCCTATGCTGGCGCTACCTGGAACGGAGTGCCCTATGCGCCAGCTTGCCCCCTACGCCCTGATCTACCTGCTGGCGATTGCCTGCGCCGCCGGCGTGGCGAGCCAAAGCCAGGCGGCGGCCCCACCGTTGCCGGTGCAGATCGGCTACCTGGGCTATCGCCCCGACCCGGGTCCGCTGTTGTCCAACGTGATTGGCGAACCGACTGACGCCGGCCTGCGCGGCGCCGAACTGGCGATCACCGACAGCAACAGCACCGGGCGCTTTCTCAACCAGAGCTACCACTTGCTCAGCGCCAGCGTCGTCACCCCGCAAGCCCTGCTGGACGCCGCCAAGGCCCAGCATGAGCAAGGGCTGCGGCTGTTTGTGGTCAACGCCCCGGCGTCCAGCCTGCGCCAGCTGAGCGCGGCATTGCCCGACAGCCTGCTGTTCAATGCCGGGAGTCCGGATGACAGTTTGCGCAGCACCGACTGCCTGCCCAACGTGCTGCACAGTCTGCCGAGCCGGGCGATGCTCGCCGATGCCCTGGGGCAATTGCTGGTGCAACGCAAATGGCAGCGGGCCTTGCTGATCGTCGGCCCGACCGCAGACGACCAGGCTTATGCCGCCGCCCTGCGGCGCGCCGCCAAGCGCTTTGGCCTGCAACTGGTGGCAGAAAAGGCCTGGAGTTTCGACAACGACCAACGCCGCAGCGCCCAGGCCGACATGCCGCTGTTCACCCAGACCGCCGAGTATGACGTGGTGCTGGTGGCCGATGAGCGCGGCGATTTCGGCGAGTACGTGCCCTACCAGACCTGGTACCCGCGCCCGGTCGCCGGCACCCAGGGCCTGACTCCCGTGGGCTGGCACAAGACCGTGGAAACCTACGGCGCCGCGCAGCTGCAAAAACGCTTCGAGGCCCTGGCCGGGCGCTGGATGAACGACCGCGATTTCGCCGCCTGGATGGCCGTGCGCAGCATCGCCAGTGCGGTGAGCAAACTGCGCAACGCCGACCCCATGGCGATCCGCGAGCTGCAACTCAGCGACCAACTGCCACTGGACGGCTTCAAGGGCCGCAAGCTCAGCTATCGCCCCTGGAATGGCCAGTTACGCCAACCCATCCCCATCGTGCAGCCCCGGGCGCTGGTCAGCACTTCACCCCAGGAAGGTTTCCTGCACCCCTTCAACGAAATGGACAGCCTGGGTTACGACAAGCCCGAGGTCAGTTGCCGCTTTCCCTGAAATTGCCCACCCCACAACAACCAGAAGGTATCCGCCATGCGCCGCACCCTGCTCTCATGCGCCCTGTTGCTCGCCGCCGGGCACGCCGCGGCCAGCACCGCCTGGGTCTCCAACGAGAAGGACAACAGCCTGAGCCTGATCGACCTGCAGACCCTGCAAGTCACCGACACCCTGCCCGTCGGCCAGCGCCCTCGTGGCCTGTTGCTGTCCCACGACAATAAGCTGCTGTACATCTGCGCCAGTGATTCGGACCGGGTCCAGGTGATGGACGTGGCGACCCGCAAGATCATCAAAGAGCTGCCTTCCGGCAAGGACCCCGAGCAGTTCGCCCTGCACCCCAACAACCGCTGGCTGTACGTCTCCAACGAAGACGATGCGCTGGTGACGGTGATCGACACCGAGACCGCCAAGGTACTCGGGCAGATCAGCGTCGGCGTCGAACCCGAAGGCATGGCCGTCAGCCCCGATGGCAAGTGGGCGGTGAACACCAGTGAAACCACCAACATGCTGCACTGGATCGACACCAGCACCCAGACCCTGGCCGACAGCACCCTGGTGGACCAGCGCCCACGATTTGTCGAGTTCTCCCCGGATGGCCAGCAGCTCTGGGCCTCGGCGGAAATCGGCGGCACCGTGACCATTCTCGAGGTGGCCAGCCGCAAGGTGCTCAAGACCCTGAACTTCCAGATCAAGGGCGTGCACCCGGACAAGGTCCAGCCGGTGGGGGTCAAGCTCAGCGCCGACGGCAAGTACGGGTTTGTCGCCCTCGGCCCGGCCAACCATGTGGCGGTGATCGACGCCAGGACCTTTGCAATCCTCGACTACCTGCTGGTGGGACGCCGCGTCTGGCAGATGGCGTTCACCCCGGATCAAAAACAGTTGCTGGCCACCAACGGCGTCAGCGGCGATGTCTCGGTGATCGATGTCGACAGCCTCAAGGTCGTCAAGTCGGTGAAGGTCGGGCGTTACCCCTGGGGCGTGGTGGTCACGCCATGAATGCCCTGGACGTCAGCGACCTGAGCTTCGCCTACGGTGCCCGCCAGGCGCTGAACCAGGTCGGCTTCAGTCTGGCACCAGGGCGTTTTGCCGCGTTGCTGGGGCCCAACGGCGCAGGCAAGTCGACCTTGATTGCCCTGCTCACCCGGCTCTATGACCTGCAGCGCGGCGAGATCCGGGTCGGCGGCCATTCATTGCGCGACCGCCCGCGTCCGGCGCTCAAGCAATTGGGCGTGGTATTTCAGCAAAGCACCCTGGACCTAGACCTCAGCGTCGAACAGAACCTGCGTTACCACGCTGCCCTGCATGGCCTGTCCCGGCGCCAGAGCAGCCAGCGGGTGGACGCCGAACTGGCGCGCCAGGGTCTGACCGAGCGCCGCAGTGAACGGGTGCGCGAACTCAACGGTGGCCACCGTCGCCGGGTAGAGATCGCCCGCGCCCTGCTACACGAACCGCGCCTGTTGCTGCTCGACGAAGCCAGCGTCGGCCTCGACCCGGCCAGCCGCCTGGCCCTCAACCAGCACCTGCGTAGCCTGTGCCGCGAGCAACAGTTGAGCGTGCTGTGGACCACCCACCTGCTGGACGAGGTGTCGCCCAGCGACGACCTGCTGATTCTCCATCAGGGTCGCCTGGTGGCCAGCGGGCAGGCCGCGGACTTGAGCCTGGAACATGGCGGCGACCTCGGCACGGCCTTCAACCGCCTGACCACCATGGGAGCCACCCGATGAACGCCTACTGGCAATGCTTGCGCGGAATCGTGCTGCGCGAATGGCTACGGTTCGTGTTGCAGCGCACGCGCTTTCTCAGCGCCCTGGTACGCCCGCTGTTGTGGCTGCTGGTGTTTGCCGCCGGCTTTCGGGCGGCGCTGGGCATCGCAATCATCGAGCCCTACGACACCTACATCCCCTACGAGGTCTACATCATCCCCGGTCTTGCCTGCATGATCCTGCTGTTCAACGGCATGCAGGGTTCGCTGTCGATGGTCTACGACCGGGAAATGGGCAGCATGCGCGTACTGCTCACCAGCCCCCTGCCACGGACCTTCCTGCTGTGCAGCAAGTTGCTGGCGACCGCGCTGGTTTCGCTGTTGCAGGTGTATGCCTTCCTGGCGATTGCCTGGCTGTATGGGGTGCGCCCGCCGGTGGCGGGCCTGCTGCTGGCCCTGCCGGCGCTGTTGCTGGTGGCGTTGATGCTCAGCGCCCTGGGGTTGCTGCTGTCCAATGGGATCCGCCAGTTGGAGAACTTCGCCGGGGTGATGAATTTCGTGATCTTCCCGCTGTTTTTCCTGTCGTCGGCGCTGTATCCGCTGTGGAAAATGCGCGACTCCAGCGAGTGGCTGTACTGGCTGTGTGCGGTCAATCCGTTCAGCCATGCGGTGGAGCTGGTGCGGTTTGCCCTGTATGAGCGGTTCAACCCCCTGGCATTGGCGGTGTGCGCCGGGCTGACGCTGCTGTTCGGCCTGCTGGCGGTGCTGACGTTCAACCCGCAGCATGCAGCGTTGCGCAAGGCAGGTTAGGCGGTATTTGCCAACAAAGGCGCAAAACTACTACTTTGGTACTGGTTTTCCTGTCTATCGTCGCATTCCCAAGGCACAACGACTGGCATGTAATAGGTTCATAACGATAAGGACTGAACCGCTATGCTGCGTGCCTGCCATCGCCTGTTGCGCCCTCCTCTCACTGCCCTGTCGCTGTGCCTGCTGCTGGGCGTGGCCCACGCCGACAGCCCACTGTTTTCCGCCCAGGGCTACCGCATCAGCCTGTACCGCAGTCCGACGCCCGACCAGGCGCCGGGCGCGAGTATTGTCGATACCGCCAGCCTGCAAACCCTGCTCGGCCAGACACCGCGTCCGCTGCTGATCGACGTCTACCGTCGGCAATGGCTGCATGAGCGTTTCATTGAAGACCAGCCCCACGAAAACCTGCCCGGCAGCCACTGGCTGGCCAACACCGGTGACGGCGATCTGAGCCCTGCCTGGCAGGCCTACTTTGCGCGTAACCTGCAAACATTGACCGCGGGCGATACCCGGCGTGCACTGGTGTTTTACTGCCGCTCCGATTGCTGGCTGAGCTGGAACGCGGTAAAACGCGCCGCAGCCTTGGGCTATCAGTCGGTGTACTGGTACCGCGACGGCCTGGATGCCTGGCAGGCAGCAAACCTGCCCGTGACCCTGGCCCAACCGGAGCCCTTTCCCTGACGTTGCACCCTTGCGTGTTGTTGCCACACCATAATCAAAATAACGAGGTGAAAGGCTATGTACAAAATTCTGATTGCCGACGATCACCCACTGTTCCGCGAAGCCATTCATAACGTCATCAGCGATGGTTTTCCCGGCAGCGAGGTGATGGAAACCGCCGACCTGGACAGTGCCCTGGCCCTGACCCAGAGCCATGACGACCTGGACCTGATCCTGCTGGATCTGAACATGCCGGGCATGCACGGCCTCAATGGCCTGATCAACCTGCGCAACGAAGCGCCGACCATCCCGGTGGTAATCGTCTCCGCCGAACAGGACAAGCAGATCGTCCTGCAAGCCATTACCTATGGCGCGGTGGGTTTCATCACCAAGTCCTCGCCCAGGGCGCAGATGACCGAAGCCATCGAGCAGATTCTCAACGGCAACGTGTACCTGCCGCCCGATATCATCCGCACGCAAAAAAGCAGCAGCCAGCGGCGCATGAACGACACCCCGAGTTTCCCGCCGGAACTGCTCCAGGCTTTGACTCGCAAACAGTTGCTGGTACTCGAACGGATGACCAAGGGCGAATCGAACAAGCAGATTGCCTACACCCTGGAAATCGCCGAGACCACGGTCAAGGCCCACGTCTCGGCCATCCTGCGCAAGCTCAACGTGCACAACCGGGTACAGGCGATCCTCAGTGCCGGGGACATCGATTTCGGCTCGTACCTGCGCCGCTGAGGCCCTTTGCGGGTTCGCGGTTGGGGCGTGTGGATCAAGATCAAGAGCTGCAGGCGAGCTAACACTCGGCCTGTTGAGTGGTAAGGGTGGGCGAGACGGCCTACCGGCCGGCCTGGCTTTTCCTGGTGTACGAATTTCCCATGAGCTAGCGCCCACAAGTTGGCTGTGGCGCATGCAAAATCTGCGAGCACCTCCAGACCCCCTGTGGGAGCGGGCTTGCCCGCGATGGGGCCGGCACAGCCAACATCGACGGTACCTGGCCCACCGCCATCGCTGGCAAGCCAGCTCCCACAGGTTGAGTGGGTGTACCCAGAATCTGCGAACACCCAGAACCACTGTGGGAGCGGGCTTGCCCGCGATGGGGCCAGCACAGTCAACATCGACGGTACCTGACCCACCGCTATCGCTGGCAAGCCAGCTCCCACAGGTTGAGTGGGTGTACCCAGAATCTGCGAACACCCAGAACCACTGTGGGAGCGGGCTTGCCCGCGATGGGGCCGGCACAGTCAACATCGACGGTACCTGACACACCGCCATCGCGAGCAGGCACGCTCCCACAAGGGTGGGAGCCGGGGTTCAGACGCTGATCGCGCCATCCACCAGGGTCTGGGCTTCTTGCACCAGTTGCTTGAGGTGATCGTCGCCAATGAAGCTCTCGGCATAGATCTTGTAGATGTCTTCGGTGCCTGAAGGACGGGCGGCGAACCAGCCGTTTTCGGTCATGACTTTCAAGCCACCGATGGCCTGGTCGTTGCCCGGCGCCTTGCTGAGGATGCTCTGGATCGCTTCGCCCGCCAGTTGGGTCGACTTGACCTGCTCCGGCGCCAGTTTGCCCAGCAGGGCTTTCTGTTCGGGGCTGGCCTTGGCGTCGACGCGCACGGCAAAGGGCTCGCCCAGCTCATCGGTCAGGGCACGGTAGGCCTGGCTCGGGTCGCGGCCAGTGCGGGCGGTCATTTCCGCTGCCAGCAACGCCGGGATCAGACCATCCTTGTCAGTGCTCCAGACGCCGCCATCCTTGCGCAGGAACGAAGCGCCCGCACTCTCTTCGCCACCAAAACCCAGGGAGCCGTCGAACAGCCCGTCAGCGAACCATTTGAAGCCCACCGGCACTTCGTACAGGCGTCGACCCAGGCGCTTGGCCACGCGATCGATCAGGCCGCTGCTGACCACGGTCTTGCCCACGCCCGCATCGGCACGCCACAACGGACGGTTCTGGAACAGGTAGTCGATGGCGACTGCCAGGTAGTTGTTCGGCGCCAGCAAACCACCGGAGGGGGTGACGATACCGTGGCGGTCATGGTCCGGGTCGCAGGCAAACGCGACGTCGAAGCGCTCCTTGAGGCCGATCAGGCCCTGCATGGCGTGGCTGGAGGACGGGTCCATGCGAATCTGCCCATCCCAGTCCACCGACATGAAGCGGAACGTCGGATCGACCTCGGTGTTCACCACTTCGAGGTTCAAGCGGTAGTGCTCGGCGATAGCCGACCAGTAGCGCACTCCGGCGCCGCCCAGTGGGTCGACGCCCAGGCGCAGATTGGCCCCACGGATTGCGTCGAAGTCGATCACATTGATCAGGTCGGCGACATAGGTATTGAGGAAGTCATGGCGATGGGTGGTGCTGGCCTTGAGCGCCTGCTCGTAGCTGATGCGCTTGACCCCGGCCAACTGGTTGGCCAGCAGCTCGTTGGCCTTGGCTTCGATCCACTTGGTGATGTGGGTATCGGCCGGGCCACCGTTGGTAGGGTTGTACTTGTAGCCACCGCTTTGCGGCGGGTTGTGCGACGGCGTAATGACGATACCGTCGGCCAGGCCCGAAGTGCGGCCGCGGTTGTAGCACAGGATCGCGTGGGAAATGGCCGGGGTCGGGGTGTATTCGTCATTGGCGGCGATCATCACGGTCACGCCGTTGGCTGCCAGCACTTCCAGGGCGCTGGCACCGGCCGGCGTCGACAGCGCGTGGGTGTCGATACCGACGAACAATGGGCCGTCGATGCCTTGGGCCTGGCGATACAGGCAGATCGCCTGGCTGATCGCCAGGACGTGCCATTCGTTGAAACTCAGCTCGAACGAGCTGCCACGGTGCCCGGAGGTGCCGAACGCAACGCGCTGGGTCGCCACCGAGGCATCGGGCCGACCGGTGTAATAGGCTGTTACCAGTCGCGGGATATCGACCAAGAGCTCTGCTGGTGCCGGCTTGCCCGCAAAAGGACTGAGTGTCATGCAAAACCTCTGAAAAAGAGTGGTTCAAGAATAGGCAGGGAGTTTACTGGCAGTTTGACTATAGAGCGACGATATCTATCCGCGCCAGGTCAGGATTATTTGCCCCTCGACTACTCCATCAACTCCAGCCTCAGGGCATCGCCGAGCATCGCCATGGTCGTGTCCAGATCGTGCTGGCCATTAAACGCATGGCTCAGTCGCACATGCTGCGAATGCAGGCCATGCAGGCTGAACAGCTCCCCCGGGGCAATCACCACACTCTGCTTGAGCATGCGCTGGAATACCCGGCGCATATCGACCGGACGCAGCGAGCGGGCCCAGAGGGTCGCGCCACCCGCGGGCTCGACGAAGTCCAGCGCATCACCCAGGCGCTCCTGCAGCAGCTGCACCATGCGGCTTTTGCGTTCACTGAGCAGGCGACGCAATACCAGCAGGTGCTGGTCGATGCGTCCACTGCTGTACAGCCGGGCAATGGCTTTCTGGCGGATCGGTGACAAGCGGAATGAGCGCAGCAAAAAGGTCCGCTGCAGTTCAGCGCTGAGCGGGCGCGACAGCAGGTAGCCGTAAGGCGCCTCGGGCCCCATGAGCTTTTCGAAGGTCGAAAACACGATCAAGCGCTCGGGATCGAGCAGGTCGCGAAAGCGCAACTCGTTCGGCTCGTGCCCGAGCTCGCCGTAGACATCATTCTCCAGGACCCAGCAACCGTGCTCCTGCAACAGGTGCGCGATGTCCTGGCGGTTGGCGGCCGGCATCAGGCTGCCCCTGGGCATGCTCACGCCGGAGGACAACAGCACCAGGCGCACTGTTTCGGTCGCCAACAGGTGTGCCAGCCATTGCGGGTCGAGCGAGCCATCCTCGCCGATCGGCAACTCGATAACCTGGACCCCGGCCGCCTGCAACAAGCGCAAGATCACCCAGTCACAGGGCGACTCCACCAGCACGGTGGCGCCCTTGAGCGCCAGCACCGCAATCAGGATCTCCAGCACGCCACGCAAATCGGCACCAATGTAGACATCGTCAGCGTGCCAGCAACGGATCGGTGATGTGGTGTAGCGCGCTGCCAACGCGGTACGCAGTTCCAGTTCGCCACAGGGTTGGGAGTGCGGTTGCTGCTGGCGCGGATATTGACGCACCAGTTCGCGCTCCAGTAGCAGTAACGGACTGTCCAGCGACTGCAGCAGGGCCGGCTCATCGGTGCTCATCACCAGCATGCCCGGGCGCCTGGCACTCACGTAGAGAGTTTCCAACAGGTCATTGCCGCCGCAGAACGCCGCGTTCAGCGACACCGGCAGTGCGTAGTAACCGGACTTGGCCACCGAGTACACCCGCCCTTCCTTCTCCAGCAGCGAGTAGGCGTACTGGATAGTCGAAATCGACACGCTCAGGCGCTCGGCCAGTTGCCGCAGTGACGGCAGCTTGATTGGCGTCTCGGCCTCCATTTCATTGATCAGGCAGGTCAGGTAGCGGTACACCGCCTGATAGGCAAAGTCGCTCTCTCTCTGCTCTTTCATGGACGCAGGCCAATCGCAGCAAGGGTCAGGGGCCGAGCCTGGGGCAGACACGCCTGGCCGCTGGTGTCGCGGCCCATGTAGTTCGAATCAGTCAAACCAGGCTCCTCAAGGTCGCGCTGACAGAGCATTGAGCGCGTGCACCAAGGCCCCGCCACTGGAGTCCGCAACGTCGGCCTCCAGCACGGGACACCGGCGATATAGCGTGCGCATCAGGTTGATCGGCAAGCCGCTGACATCCACCATCCAGTGCATCACCTGCTCCGGCGCGGCCTCGCCCTGCAATGCCTTGTGCAGCTCGCCAATAGCCACCAGCATGCCGGGATGGCAACGCCGCAGAAATCTCTCCAGACCCGCGCCCTGCCCGACAAAGGGCGCGAACAACAGGCACACCAGTTGCGCTTCGCACAGACCCAGGTTCTGCTGGAGTTCGGCGTTGGCCTCGAGGCGCCGCTCGGCCAATGCCGGGGGATTGTCGTAAAACGCCGAGGCCTGCTGGCAAACGGGCTCTGGTAGGCCTCTTTTACGCATGAGCAACAACCCGCGCTGCACGTACTGGGCAAATCCGCGCTCATACGGCTGGCCCTCCAGGTAGCTGGCCTGCAATCCACGACAATGGGCCGACAGCAGCGCGCTGGCGTAGTCGTTTTCCCGCAGGGCGACATCCGCTTCCTCCGCCTGCAGGCCGAGGAATTCGTTGAGCAACAGCCAGCGCTCTTGCGCGTTGCCCGTCACCAGGTCCTGGATATCGATAAAGGTGGTCCCGCGCCGCGCGTCAAAACCCGCCTGGGGTCGCCAGGCCACGGTTTGTTGCTCGGCATACAGCTCGCGGTAGCAATCGTTGTCCAGTTGTTCGAGGCTGCTCAGCAGGCCATCCATGCTCAGAGCCGGTTCTGCCAGCGTTGGCAAGCTGGCGCGCTGGGCTGCTCGGGCCAACCCGGCCAGGAACTGCCGCTGCTGACGTGCCGTTGCTCCGCCCACCAGCGCATCCACGCCACCCTGCCAGCGGCTCATCTGCCCATAAAATTCGCCGGTGGCCAGGTAGCCGTCATCACAGGCTTCATAAGGACTCCCCGGCTCTCGCGAATGGCCGAGCAACAACAGGCTGGTGCGATTCCATTCTCGGCCGGCGTCGGACAGCGCTGGTAAATGACTAAAGGGCAATACCTCACGGTTATCGACCATCAGCACCTCGACGCGCGGGTCATCGTAGACAAACAGCGCTGCATAGCTGCGCTGAATACTGTCCATGATCGCCGGCGTCGTCGAGCCCATGCGCAGGGTTGCCACCCGCAGGTGGAAGGTCGCTGGCGACCGGGCGGCGATGCTCAACTGCGCGGCACGCAGCAACGCCAGCGAGTAGCAGCTGTCCTGGCTACCGGAGTGGGCCAGCAGGACTTTGAAATGCTCGATTCTTTCCGGGCCGCCAGCCGCTACCAGTAAACGCTGGATCAAAAGTTGCAGTGCGGTGCGCTCTGCCCGGGAGAAGAAACTCAGCAGACGAGTCAGTACTTGGTGATAGACATTGTTCATCGCTGAATCATGCATGGTGCTCATCGTTATTTACCTGAAATTCAATAAGTCGGTATCAAAAGAACATCGCTCAACCGCTGTGGCAGTGATCAATCTCGATTGATTAGTGCGAGGTGTAATTATCGGCGATCAATGGTGGCATTTTGACTTCGGCAACTATTTGACACTATTGCCCTAACAGATTTAGCACGCCGGAAAGTTCGCCTGCGTGCGCCTGAATCAGGGGCTTTCAGGCAAATACGGCAAGGCCTAGGACAATTCCGACAACTTCCCACAGACAATGAGTACGCAAAACCAAGAAGCCATAACCCGGCAAAAAATACGCAACTAGTAGTTAGCTGCGCTACTTGCCAAACACCAACGCCCGGCGTGGGCGAGCAATGCGCCCGCCACCCGACACTGTTAATCGCGCTGACTAAAACAAAAGGCTCAGCCATGACTCATTCCTTGAGATGAAAGTGATCATTCAATTATCAGGGCTTGGATATTGATTAGAAGATACAGATCACAGACAAAAACCAGTTCAGTTGCTGAACAGGCTGTTTATCAGGGGAGTGGGTACGGCGTTTACCTGGGGCCATAACGCAACAGCCCGCTTTCGCGGGCTGTTTGTTGAGCTGATTTCAGGAGGGCTCGACCAGAATCGCCACTCGCTCGCGACACGGACACTCGTCCATATAGCGATGCGCCTCGACGAACTCGGCGAACGGGAAGACCCGGGTCTTGAGCGGCAGCAACACGCGGTCGGCGGTCAATTGGTTGATTTCGCGCAGTGCCCGTTGCAGCGCGGCCTGGTCCTGGACAATCCCCAGCTCTGGCTTGCCGGTGAAGTTACCGATGCAGTGCACGAAAAACTGAATGTTCTTCTGAAACGCTGCGCAGGCCGGAAATGGCGTCTGGTTGCCGCCTTGCAGGCCATACAGCACCAAGCTGCCCCGTGGCGCCAGGACGTCGCCCAGCAACGACATCTGTGGACCGCCCAGGCCGTCGAACACCACATCCACGCCACGATTGTCGGTGAGCTTGTTGATCTGCATGAGCAGGTCCTGCTCTTCGGTGACAATCACCTTCTCGGCACCCAGCGACAGCAGGTACTCGCGCTCTTCGGCAGTTTTGGTCGCGGCAATTACCCGCACACCCAAAGCCTTGCCCAGTTGCACAAAGGACGGACCGGCACAGTGGCTGGCGTCTGTCACCAAGGCAAATTGCCCGGGTTTGACCCGTGCCAGATCGGCGTAGGCAAAATAGGCGATCAGCAAGGGCGTGTAATGCACCGCCGCCTCGATCGGGCTCAGGACATCGGGATAACGGGTCAGCGCCGAACGCGGCAGCACGATCTGCTCGCCGTACACCGGGTAGTCATTGGGGCTTTCCGCCGGGAAGCTGGCCACCTTGTCGCCAACTATCAGGTCATCCACGCCTTCACCGAGAGCCGTGACCACGCCCGCCATCTCATGCCCCAGCCCGGACGGCAGCCGTGCATGGGACGATGCCAGGTTCTGCCGCCAGA
Organism: Pseudomonas sp. Irchel 3H3; assembly: GCF_900187635.1. Lineage (NCBI taxonomy): Bacteria > Pseudomonadati > Pseudomonadota > Gammaproteobacteria > Pseudomonadales > Pseudomonadaceae > Pseudomonas > Pseudomonas sp. Irchel 3H3. The sequence continues at coordinate 146,432 of NZ_FYEC01000011.1, forward strand.
GGATGTCATACCAGCTGACGCCTATCGCCTCGACACGCACCTGTACTTCACCGGGTGCCGGCAGAGCAGCCGCATGCTCTTCGCATTTGAGCACCTCGGCTGGACCAAACTTGTGAAAACGGATCGTGCGGGACATCGCAAACCTCGTCAAAGTAACCTCTAATGCCATGAACTTTATCCGGGCTTTGTGGCCAAGACCATCAGTGGCTATTAATAGTCGACATGCCTGTCATTGATTCCGCAGCTCCGGAAATCCGTCAATTAATCTAGAAAACCGAACCAGCATTGTGGGAAAAATGAATTACTCGGTGCAGAGTAACAGCCTTTCCCCGTAAGATTCATGCCGGTCATTGTTCTCATATGGCCGCTCTCGTCAAGCTTGCTGACTCTGCCAGGACTCCAGATGAATCGTAATGACCTGCGTCGTGTCGACCTGAACCTGTTGATCGTGTTTGAAACCCTGATGCACGAACGCAGCGTAACCCGTGCCGCCGAGAAGCTGTTCCTCGGCCAACCGGCCATCAGCGCGGCCCTTTCGCGCCTGCGGGGGCTGTTCGACGACCCTCTGTTCGTGCGCACCGGACGCAGCATGGAACCGACCGCCCGCGCGGTGGAAATCTTCGCCCTGCTCTCCCCTGCCCTGGACTCGATCTCCACGGCCGTGAGCCGCGCAGCCGAGTTTGACCCCGCTACCAGCACCACGGTATTTCGCATCGGCCTGTCGGATGACGTCGAATTTGCCCTGTTGCCCATGCTGCTCAAGCGCCTGCGCGCCGAGGCACCGGGCATCGTGCTGGTGGTGCGCCGGGTCAACTACCTGTTGATGCCCAATCTGCTGGCCTCAGGAGAAATTTCCATTGGCGTCAGCTACACCACCGACCTGCCGGCCAATGCCAAGCGCAAAGTGCTGCGCCGCAGCCAGCCCAAGCTGCTGCGCGCCGACACCGTGCCCGGTGCACTGAGCCTGGACGACTTCTGCGCCCGCCCCCATGCGCTGGTGTCGTTTGCCGGCGACCTCAGTGGCTTCGTCGATGAAGAGCTGGAGAAACAAGGTCGCAAACGCCACGTGGTGCTCGCCGTACCGCAGTTCAACGGCCTGGGCACCCTGCTGGCCGGCACCGACATTCTCGCCACCGTACCGGACTACACCGCCGAAGCCCTGACCGCCGCCGGCGGCCTGCGCGCCGAAAACCCACCGCTACCAACCCGCACCTTCGAGCTGCACATGGCCTGGCGCGGGTCTCAGGACAATGATCCGGGGGAGCGCTGGTTGCGGTCGCGGATTCAGATGTTCTTTGGCGATCCTGAGAGTCTTTAGGCGTCGTCTGGTAGGCTGTTCATCTGATCTTTTATTGATGAGAACAGCGCCGACCGCACTCTCTGCGAATCGATAGACCGGCCTGAGACTTTAAGCGGAGCGGTGAACATGCAGCCGATGAAAATTGGAGTGCCTCTCAGATATCACTGCCAACCCCGAAGATTGTCAGTTCAAGATCAAGCTCGAACACATCGCCACGATCATTACGCAGCTGCGTCGCCAGCGCAAAATGGCTAAGACTCGGCGCGGCTGGGTGGAGTGCAACGACGGCAGCGTTGCCGTCGCGATGCGCCTGCTGGTTCTGTTGCCGGGCCGCGCCGGCAAACTGGTGCAGATGCGCTGGGAGGACGTCGACTTCAATTCAGCACAATGATCTTTGACACCAACTCCGCGCTGTTCTTGGCCTGCAGCTTTTTCATCAGCCGGGCCCGATGGACTTCGACAGTGCGGTGGGAAATGTTCAATTTACGGCCGATTTCCTTGCAGGTCAGGCCGTTGACAATGTGCGCCGAGATTTCCCGTTCTCGCGGCGTCAAGTTGACCGTCGCGTGAAACACGCGGTCCATACGCTCGAAATGCCAGACCATCAACTGAAACGGATCATCCGGCGTCAGCGTGTAGCCATTGGCCCTGGCCCAGAACACTTCACCACTGTGATGCTGCATGAAGCGCTCATCGGAATAGGAGCCGTTCTTGCTGTGCTGTAGCCAGCTCAGGCTGCGTTCGCCTATGGCCTTGTAGTCGGCTTGGGAGGGATAGAGCTTGAGGATCAACTCGCCGATCAACTCGTCGCGCTGGAACCCGAACAACTCAAGAAATGCCACGTTGAGATCAAGCATGCTGCGGTTGCCGGTGATCACTTGGGGAGCCGGCGACACTTGAAACGCCAGCCGTTCAAGGTCTTCCAGTGGATCTTTCATCGTGCAGTCCTGCTGCTTTTTATGGGTATGAGCCCAGTATCGGTCAGTTCGGCTACTCACTCCTATACGTAGTTGCACGAAGTAGCGATCAGACTTTGCGGTGGGCCATTGTAGGGAACGCCTGCAATCGCAAAGGAAAAACAATAATGGCTAACCACACCGTTTCCATCGTCGCCGCCGGACACAGCCGTTTCGGTCGACTGAATGATTTGACCCTCGAAGATCTGATCGTGCAAGTCACCCACCAAGCGCTCGCCGATGCGGCCGTCGATGCATCTGAGATCGACGCAATTTTCCTCGGACACTTCAATTCGGGCATGGTCCCTGACGGTTTTCCGGCTTCCCTGGTGCTGCAAGCGGACCCTGCGCTTCGCTTCAAACCCGCCACCCGTTGCGAAAACGCCTGCGCTTCAGGCTCAGCCGCCATTCAGGCCGGGATCAATGCGATTCTCTCGGGCTCGGCAGACTTGGTATTGGTGGTTGGCGCTGAAAAAATGACCGCCAACAGCACTGCACAGGTGACCAAGGCCCTGGCCGGTGCGGGCTATCAGAATGATATCGAGGAATCCGGCTTCAGCTTCCCGCAGTTGTTTGGCCTGGCGGCGCAGCACTATCAACAGCGTTACCACAGCCCGCTAATGTCGATGGCGAAGATTGCCGCAAAGAACCATGCCAACGCATTGAGCAATCCCCTGGCACAGATGCATAAGGCGATGAGTTTCGAGCACTGCAACACGGTGTCCGAGAGCAATCCGTACATCGCCGAGCCGCTGCGCCTGACCGATTGCTCGCTGATCACCGATGGTGCCGCGGCCATCGTGTTGGCCTCGGCCAAGCGCGCCAAGCAGTTTCGTCGCGAAGTGCTGATTCGTTCGATGTCCCAGGTCAACGACTTCCTACCCATTTCCCAACGCGATCTGTTGGCCTTCGAAGGTCCGCAGCGAGCAATTCAGAACGCGTTGCGCAGCGCGGATGTGCCGTTGACCGAGATCAATTTCGCCGAGGTCCACGACTGTTTCACTATCGCCGAATTGCTGATCTACGAAGCCATGGGGCTGGCGCCGAGAGGCCAAGGCCATCGCGCGCTGGATGACGGCATCGTGCAGGCCGGCGGGAGACTTCCGGTCAACCTGTCTGGCGGGCTCAAGGCCAAGGGTCATCCCGTGGGCGCCACGGGCGTGTCGATGCACGCCATGGCCTTCCGACAACTGACCGGACAGGCCATCGGTATCGCTGTACCCGACGCCGAATTCGGACTGCTGTTCAACATGGGCGGAATGGCCGTGGCCAACTACGCCTCGGTGCTTCAGGCACGGAGAGCATAGCCATGAACATTGCCAATTGGCTGAATGACGCAGCCCATCGCTGGCCGATGCGTCCTGCGTTGTTCGAAGGTGCTCGACAAGTTGCCGATTACCAGCAGTTCTCCACAAACGTGCGGCGGCGGGCCATGACGCTCAGCGAGCAACACGGCATTCAGCCCGGCGACCGCGTCGCCCTCTTCATGAAAAACTGCTGTCAATACCTGGAACTGCTGTACGCCATCTGGTGGGTCGGCGCGGTTGCGGTGCCGATCAACTGCAAACTGCATCGCAACGAAGCCGGCTGGATCGCCGACAACGCACAAGCGCGGCTGATCTTTACCGACGACGGCACGCTGTTTGACCAGGCCCAGTTACCTGAAGGGTGCAGGGAATGGGTTGGGCTGAACGACATGATCGAATTCTCGATTGAGTTGCTGCCGACCAACACTCCGGTCCCACGGCATGCCGATGATCTGGCCTGGTTGTTCTATACCTCGGGGACCACCGGGCGCTCGAAGGGCGTGATGTTATCCCACGGTAACTTGATGGCGATGTCGCTGTGTTACCCGATCGATGTCGACCCGGTGCACGAAGGTGATTCGGTGGTGTACGCCGCACCTATGTCCCACGGCGCCGGACTGTACAACTTCATCCATGTGCGTTGCGGCGCACGGCATGTGGTGCCAGTGTCTCGCGGATTCAAAGCGGTCGAGTTGTTTGAACTGGCCACTTCACTTGGCAATGTGACGCTGTTCGCCGCGCCGACCATGGTCAAGCGCATGGTCGAGCAGGCGCGCCAGCAAGGGTATGCCGGTGAAGGCCTGAAAACCATCGTCTACGGTGGCGCGCCGATGTACCTGGCGGACTTGCAGAATGCCGTGGACACCTTTGGCCCTCGGCTGGTGCAGATTTACGGCCAGGGTGAAAGCCCGATGACGGTCAGCGCCCTGCCCCGGGAACTGATCGCTGATCGCAACCATACGGATTGGGCACGCCTGGCATCGTCAGTGGGACGGGCGCAATCGTGCATCGAGATTCGCATCGTCGGCGCTACGCGCGAAACCCTTGGCACCGGGCAGCCCGGAGAAATTGCGGTGCGCGGGGCAACGGTGATGCACGGTTACTGGCGCAACGACGCCTCGACGCGCGAGGTCCTGGTGGATGGTTGGCTGTTCACTGGCGACATCGGCTACCTCGACGCGCAGGGTTATCTGACCCTGACTGACCGTTCCAAGGACGTGATCATCACCGGCGGCAGCAACGTGTATCCGCGTGAGGTGGAAGAGGTGCTGGCAGCACATCCGGGCGTATTCGAAGTGTGCGTGGTGGGCGAGCCGGATGCGCAATGGGGCGAGTCGGTAGTGGCGTTCGTGGTCGCCCGTGACCAGAGCAGCCTGGATGAAGGTCAGCTCAACCACTGGTTTATCGAGCGTATGGCGTCGTTCAAGAAGCCGAAGAAATACCTGTTTCGCACCGAGCTGCCAAAAAACAGCTACGGAAAAATCCTCAAAACCGACCTGCGCCAATGGCTCAAGGAGGCCGCGAGCGTTGCTACATCCCAGTGAAACGCCTGTTTTCCATCAATAGAAATTTCCATCAATAAAAACAAGACAGGAATACGACGATGGCTACTCAACAACACAATCTCGCCCGGCAGCGCCGCCGCGCGTTTATCGGTGCGACGTCCGGGCACCTCATCGAATGGTATGACTACGGCGTGTATGGTTTTCTGGCGGTGTACATCGGCCAGGCGTTTTTCGTGTCGGATGACCCCGCCACCAGTTTGCTCAGCAGCTTTGCCGCGTTCGCGTTGAGCTTCTTCATTCGGCCGTTGGGCGGCCTGTTTTTCGGCCCGCTGGCCGACAAGATCGGCCGTCGCAAAACCCTGATTACCGTACTGTTCATGATGGCTGGCTCGACCTGTTTGCTGGGTTTGCTGCCCACTTACGCGTCCATCGGCATCGCGGCCCCTATCCTGCTGGTGCTGATCCGCTGCGTGCAGGGTTTCTCGGCCGGAGGCGAAATTGGCACCATCACCAGCTTCATTTCCGAGTACGCGGGCCCTGGTCGACGCGGGTTCTCCACTTGCTGGCTGATGGTGACGGCCGTGCTGGGGCTGGTGCTGGGCGGTGCTGTCGCCAACGGGATGACCTGGGTGCTCGGCGCCGAAACGATGCAGGCCGGAGCCTGGCGCATTCCGTTCCTGATCGCGGGCCCCATGGGCCTGATTTCGATGTACATCCGCCTCAAGCTGGAAGACAGCCCGGAATTTCTGGCGCTGCAAAAGGCCGGGGAAACGTCGAAGGCACCCTTGCGTGAAGTCTGGCAGTGGAAGCGGGCAATTACCTTGGTGTTTTTCATCATCACCTTGCACAGTTCAATCTTTTACCTGGTGCTGACGTTCGCCTCGACCTATATGTCACGCATCCTGAAATTCGACAGCGGCACCACATTGTTTTACGTGTTCATCGCCAGCCTGTCGGCGGCCCTTGTGATGCCGCTGGGGGGAGCGTTCACCGACAAGTACGGGCGTAAACCATTCCTGATGGTAGTCGGGGTGTTGGCGACGCTGGCGATGTACTGGTTCTTCAAATCCGCGCCGGACGCGACGCCGGCGACGTTTTTCCTTCCGTTGATGGCGGTGGCGATCACCTTCGGGCTGTACGCCTCGTCGACCTACGCAACCATGAGCGAACTGTTGCCAACGCGTATCCGCTCGACCGGCATCGCGGTGGCCTACAACGTTCCGGTGGCCGTATTCGGCGGCAGCGCGCCGTTTATTTCAACGTGGTTGATCCAGCAAACCGGCGACATTACCTCACCGTGGTATTTCTACATTGGCACTGGTGTGATGTCGTTGATTGCCCTGACGGCGCTGCGCAAAGAAGATTTTGTAGCCGGCTCGGGGGTGGTGCAAGCACGTTCGAAGGCTTGCGAGGGTGCACAGGATTTTGTGTAGCTGGCGGGGGCGATTCGGGCTCCGCTTAAAACGAATAACGGCCCCCAACAGAAAATCCAGGTGCACCTGAGTGGGTATGTCGAGTATCGAATACATCAGGCAACGGCGTGACTTGCATTACCCGTAGCCCAGGGAATGGGCGTCCTTGCCGTCGCCGAAGGAAGCAGACTGCTAACGGCGTCAAGGCGACTGATCTGCTGCGCCGACAGTTCGACCGACAGTGCACCAAGGTTGTCGGTCAACTGGGTAACTGACCGAGGGCCGATGATGGGAACCGAACCATGTGTACCCGCCCAGGCGATTGCGACCTGCCCTGGGCTGACACCAAGTTCGTCAGCGACCGCGATCACTGTATCGAGCACCTTAGTGCGATGCTCGCTGTTCTCCGGTTGAAAAACCTTGCCACCCAACGCCTCGGCACGTCCCTTCTCCCCGTTGCGATACTTGCCGGTCAGCATGCCCCCGCCCAGTGGGGACCAGGTGACGATTCCGAGCCCCAGCGCATGAGAGGCTGGAAACAAATCAGCCTCAGGTTCACGCCGAACCAAGCTGTGCTCGAACTGCGCTGCGGCGATCGGCACTGCATGGGTGAGTTCGGCGAGGGTGACTGCCCGCGACAGCCGCCATGCTGGGAAGTTGGAGAGACCGGCGTAAAGAATCTTGCCCGCCCGCGCGAGATCCTCGAACCCTCGAACGATTTCTTCGGCAGGTGTGACATCATCCGGCCAATGCGCCCAGTAGAGGTCTATGCGATCAGTGCGCAGACGTTTCAAGCTTGCCTCCACCGAGGCCACCATCGCCTTGCGACTGTTGCCGGTGACAAGCCGGTTAGCGTCTGGTTGTGCGCCCGTGGAGTATTTGGTCGCGAGTATGAAGTTCTCGCGCCGCCCCTCCAGCAGGGTGCCGAGCAGCTCTTCTGATTGCCCAAACTGGTAAACGTCTGCGCCATCGATAAAGTTGCCGCCCGCTTCGACGTACGCGTTGAAAATCGCCTTGCTGGTATCCTGATCGGCGCCATGGCCCCAGCCAGTACCGAAGTTACCCGTACCAAGAGCTACCTGTGAAACCTGCAAGCCCGTCTTGCCGAATGATAGGTATTTCATGTTTTCTCCGTTAATCACATCAGGTGCCTTTCAGCGCGCCGCCGCCGGTGCCGATCGGCGTCCGGATCGGGTCCAAACATCGATCTCAGCCGCGGCCACCAGCGCTCATCGAAGGGGTTTTGGGGTGATCGAAGATCAGGCATGTCGTGGTGGCGTGCGCGTATAGCCTTCCATCAGGGCCGACGATCCGCCCCTCGGCCGTGGCGACCTGGCTCCCGACATGAATCACCTTGCCCTCAGCACGCACCAACGGCACCGCATCGGTCAAGGCACGCACCACATTAAGCTTCAGTTCAAGCGTGGTATAGCCTTTGCCTACCGCCAGCGTTGTATGCACGGCGCAGCCCACCGCAGAGTCCAGTAGCGTTGCGAACCAGCCGCCGTGCACGGTGCCCATAGGGTTGTAATGCCTGCGCCCGGGCCGACCCTGGAAGACAGCCACGCCGGGCTCCATGTACATCGGCAAAAAGTCGAGAGTGTCTCCGATAGGTGGAGGGGGCAACTCCCCGGCAAAGATCGCCTCGAAGACTTCCATCCCCGTGAGGCTCAAAGCTTGCCCTCTGGGCATCGCATCAGGCGCCTGAAGACGATCACGGACGGCCTGCTCCTCCTCAATCCATTGCGCAACAACCTGATCGACATCCATCAGTGGCTCCTTGTTGGTATACTTGTATATGCAATAGTTGTAGGTGCAATATACCGCATGAATAAACCGATCAAGCCACAAGGATGCACCAACCTTAAGCTTCGCCAGCTCACACGCATGGTGACGCGCCACTACGACCACTATGTCGCAGAGACCGGGTTGAAAAACACGCAGTACGCGCTGCTATCGCATGTCGTCAAGCTAGGGCCAATTCGTCCCGGTGATCTGGCAAAGCGCATGCAGATGGATGCTTCGACATTGACCAGAAACCTTCAGCCTTTGGCGGCCCAAGGCTTGCTGAAGGTCGGTGCAGGCGATGATTCGCGCAGCCGTCTTGTCGACGCAACCGAGGCTGGACACGCGAAGCGAGCTGAAGCACAGCGCGCCTGGAAGCTCGCGCAAACAGCACTCAACGAACTGTTGGGCATCGAGCGCGTCGCCGCATTGCACGATCTTCTGGATGCCTGCATCGAATGCCTTGGCGACGACGCGGATGACACCGCAGGGGACTGATTTTTTCGGCCGCGTACTTGAACCTGAAAGCCCTTGAAAATAAAGAAGCCAGCGGATTCAAATCCATGACGACAACTTTTGCCCACTCTTCAAGCCAGGTGGCCGATGTCAAAACTACATCCTTTGCCTATCGACAGGTTGGCCTCCAAGGCGACGCTACCCACGTTGTTTTTATACAGCCGGCAGCGGAGGTGACGCATGGAGGCTAAAGGCACATTGGCGGTTATCAGCGAGCAATCTCGACCCTTGAGCCAGCCGCTGACCGGGAGAACTGTGGCGTTGCTTGCAGGTTTAGCGGCTATCAGCATGCTGTCCACGAACATCATCCTGCCGGCGTTCCCCGTCATCGGTGAAGACTTGGGGGTAGACGCTCGCGAGCTTGGCCTGACGCTGTCCAGCTTTTTCATCGCCTTCGCCCTGGGTCAGTTGGTGGTCGGGCCACTGGCTGACCGCTACGGGCGCAAGAAGCTGGTGCTGGGTGGACTCGCGATCTTCGTGGTGGGCACCGTCATTGGAGGCCTCGCCACCACGCTCGATACGCTAATTGCAGGGCGCGTGATCCAGGCATTGGGCGTGTGCGCCGCCTCTGTGTTGTCGCGCGCAATTGCGCGGGATCTGTTTGAGGGAGAGGCGCTCGCTCGTGCCTTGTCGCTGACCATGATTGCCACCGCCGCAGCGCCAGGTTTTTCCCCCCTGGCTGGGAGCGTGCTGTCGGTCACGCTTGGATGGCGGGCAATTTTTATCCTGGTAGGGCTAGCGGCCATAGCGCTCGCCTTTTGCTACGTTCGCGGCCTTGGTGAAACCCACCCAGCCGACCGACGCTCGCCGCATTCAGCCAAGAGCGTCATGCAAGCCTATTGGCGATTGACGCTCGATAAGCGCTTCATCCTGCCAGCCCTTTCGATGAGCCTGCTGATGAGCGGACTGTTCGCGTCGTTCGCCGCCGCCCCCGCTATTTTGATGAAAGGGATCGGCCTGACGTCGTTGCAGACAGGCCTGTACTTCGCCTGCACGGTATTCGTTGTGTTTGCTGCTGGCATGGCGGCACCGCGCCTGGCGCACCGTTACGGCCCGAGACTCATTACCACACTCGGTATTGCCTGTGCCGTGACAGGCGCAGGGCTACTCCTCGCAGGCCCGTCCGATCCGAGCCTTGGGTGGTATGCCCTTTCAATGGTCACGTTTCTTTGGGGCATGGGCCTGGCCAATCCACTGGGCACAGCCATCACCATGGGTCCTTTCGGCAAGGAAGCCGGGATGGCTTCCGCCCTGCTGGGCTTTTGTTCCATGGGGGCGGCTGCACTGACTACCTGGCTGGTATCGGTATTAACATTTGCGCCGGTCACGGCACTGGGCGGTGTGCAGACGACCCCCTGCCTGATCGCGCTTGCGCTGTTCCTTCTACGGGGCAGTCTCGCGAAATAACCGCGAAGTTGCCGAGGCCTTAGCAAAGGCGACCATCAAGCGTTAAGTTCTCCACTCGCTTCGAGTAAGGCCCCGGCGCTGCAGCATTCACGATAGCGAACATGGGCAGCTCTAAAGTTGGCGCTGCTTAGTCGTAGGCGAACTGGTCAATCAACGAGTCGCCGACAAAGTTGAAATGTGCCAACTTGCTTCCACCAAGCATGAAGCTGCTTTTTATTTCGCAGCTTGGGCCAACAATGCAATTGCTGCCGAGGTAAACGCCTCCACGTAGGTAAGCGCCCGCCGCTACAAATGATCCTTCGCCGATGATGATCGCGCCTTTCAGCACCGCCCCTTGCTCGACAACGGCACTCTCGTGGATGGCACAGTTTCCATGGCGTCGATAACCCGCGCCAAGGCCTGCCAGCAGGGCCAAAACCTGGTTTTCGCAGTCTTGAGAAACCATCCAAGCGGCAGGGGGTACCAAGCCCAGCAAGGGCCAACGAGCAATAAACGTACTGATCTCAAGTAGCTTCATAGAAATTCTTCCGGTACAGGTAAGGTTCGGGTATCCAGGCTGCTGACGCTAGGACCATGGAGCCCCCCTAAAATTCAAGTGCACTCCGTGCTTGGGTTTACTGGACTTACCTATCATCAAGCCTAAAGGCTGGTCGCCCCGAATGGAGCTAACTAATTGGCGGCCTGCGTTCGCGTTCAGTGCTCAACGACATTCACGCAGTTGGGTTTACCGTGATGCACATTCGACGGTGCCAAACACAAGGTATTACGCCCCTGCCCCTTGGCTTGATAAAGCGCTGCATCCGCACGTTCAAGCAGGCTTGCCATGCTGTCATCGTCATTTGGCACCACGCAGCACACCCCCACACTGATGCGCAATGAGATGGTTGCCTCACCGAACCGAGCCGGTGACTCAGCCACCGAAGCGCGCAACTCGTCCAGAACCGCCACAGCGCTTTCGGGGCTGGTGCGGGGAAGCAACAGCAGAAACTCCTCACCGCCATAACGGCCAATACTGTCGGACTCACGAATGCGCTGGGTGAGATGGTTGACGCAGTGGCAAATCACCTCATCACCCGCCAGGTGTCCATGCACATCATTGATCTGCTTGAAATGGTCGATATCTACCATCGCCACCGCCAGGTAGGAAGCGTCTCGACGCGCGCGTTCCAGCTCATTGGAAAACTGCTCGAGGACGGCTCTACGATTGAGAATCCCGGTCAATACATCGCGTAACGCCAGGCGCTGGAATAACGACTCACTGCGCTCTTTGGCAAGCAGCACCAACCCGAGGGAAATCATCATCGCGGTGAACGTGCCGATACTGACTGAGATGGTTTGCTTGAGGTTACTCACGTCATAACGCATCTCGGCAGCACCGCCGCCGAGGATGGCTACCACCCGCATGCCCAAACCGATCAGGCTGATACTCGAGCCGATGATCAACAGCATGCGCGCACGCCCTTGAGCGGGGACGTAGCGGCGCGTCCAGTAGATGATCAGGCCGCACTGCACCATCAACACCAGCGTGGCGGCGAGCATGCGCGGCTCCAGGGTGTCGATCAGACTCGCCATCAATACCAACATCAATGCAGCCAGCGCGAAGATCTGCCACCAGGCGACGGGCAACTCGACGATCCGAAATACACTGGCCCCGTAGAAAGCCAGGGCCACCGCCAGCAATGTGTTCGCCACCCCGTAGGTCAACCACAACGGGGCATGGCCGTATAAGGTGTATCCAACGTAAGCCAGGGCATGTGCTAGCAAACCAAAGCCAATGGTCAGCAAGCCGTCACGCTGGTTGAACTGGCCGACCAATATCAGACAAAACGCCATGATCGTAGCTACTAAGGCGACACAGGCAAAAAGCGTGGGGGTATGGGCAATCATGAAGTCTCACCAGGCGATGTCAGGAGCAGCTCTGGTCGAGTCTAGTTGAGTAGCCGGTCAGTTTGTCGAACACATCGATCATCAACGTCAGGGCGCCTGTCCTACCAGCATTCAGATGCTCAAGAGCTCGGTGACGGGCAGTCGATTGGTGGTCTTCATTTCACGCAGGGAAAGGTTTGAGCGAATACTTGAAACGCCAGGGAGCTTCCTCAGGACTTTTTCGACAAAGCGGCTGTAGCTATCCAAGTCCCGTGCAACCACCTCAAGTAGAAAGTCCGCCTCGCCCGTGGTGTTGTGGCAACTCAATACCTGTGGGGCCGACTGGATAATCTTTTCAAATAATGCGGTGGCTTCTTCGCTGTGATCAGTGCACGAGATCTGCACAAAAGCGGTAAGGCCTAGCCCTAGTTTCTTGCGGCTGAGTATGGCTTGGTATCCCTCGATAACGCCGCACTCTTCAAGCCGCCTCTGCTTGCGCCAACAGGACGCTTCGCTGAGGGAGAGTTGCTCGGCCAGCTTGACATTCGACAGCTTACCGTCTCGCTGCAGACGTTCTGATATTGCAAGGTCCGCCTTATCAAGTTGCTCAAGCATGAAATAACTCCTCATATTCAGATCGATAAATGAAGGTTAATTTCAGATCTTGCACTCCGTCAATTGCAACTTGAAGGGTAATTTCAAGGCGTTTATTCATAATGGAGATGCCTGGTTCGTGATGCTTCGAAGCGCGTCGAGGGTGAAAAACAACACCAGGCCGAATGACTCAGCACGGGTAGCCGGTTGAGTCCGCATCTGTCGCATCGCCCAACCCAACATAGGGAACTTGAATGAAAGCAGTCGTCTACGAAGCGTTTTCCAAGCCGCCGCGCCTGATGAACGTGGCAGATCCGTCTCCGGAACGGCATGGTGTGGTTATCCAGGTTCTTGGCACAGGTGTATGCCGCAGCGACTGGCATGGCTGGAAAGGTCATGACCCCGACATTGAACTGCCGCATGTGCCGGGTCATGAGCTCGCGGGCATCGTGGCCGAGGTGGGAAAAGACGTCACGCGATGGAAGGTCGGCGACCGTGTGACCGTGCCGTTCGTGGGCGGGTGTGGTGCTTGCGCAGAGTGCAACAGCGGCAATCAGCAGGTGTGCCACAAGCAGTTCCAACCTGGCTTCACTCATTGGGGTTCTTTTGCCGAGTACGTCGGCATCCATCAGGCCGATCTGAACCTGGTCTCATTGCCTGAGAGCATGGAATTCGCTACCGCCGCAAGCCTGGGTTGTCGCTTCGCCACCTCGTTCCGTGCAGTCGTTGACCAAGGCAAGGTCAGCGCCGGCCAGTGGGTAGCGGTTCATGGTTGCGGAGGAGTCGGCCTGTCTGCGGTGATGATCGCCCACGCCATCGGCGCGAACGTGATCGCCATCGATATTTGCGAGGAAAAACTCGAACTGGCACGCGCGCTAGGCGCTGTCGCCACCCTCAATGCCCAGTGCGTCGCGGACGTCACCGAAGCCGTGCTGGAAATCACCCAGGGTGGTGCCCACGTATCGCTGGACGCCTTGGGTCACCCCACCACCTGTTTCAACTCCATCAACAACCTGCGTCGTCGCGGCAAACACGTCCAGGTGGGGCTGATGCTCGCTGATCACGCCACGCCGGCGGTCCCCATGAGCAAGGTGATTGCGCACGAACTGGAGATCTACGGTAGCCACGGCATGCAAGCGCATCGTTATGACGCCATGCTCGAGATGATCACTTCAGGCAAGCTGGCGCCTGAAAAACTCGTGGGTAAAACCATCAGCCTGGAGCAGTCTATCGACGCGTTGACCAATATGGATCGGCTCGAGACGGCTGGTGTAACCGTCATAACCGAGTTTTAACCCGTGACGCCAGCCGAAGCCGCGCTGCAGAGCGCGGCTTTCCCCTACTCTGTCTCCACCTCATTGAGCGACAACGAAGCAAACATTTGCGCGCGGCACACCTCCAGGATCTCATCCGCCAGGGCGGAGTCATCCGGGCAGGCACGCGACAAAACAATCGCACCGACCGCACGGGACAGCAGGTCGATCATCTTCTTTCTCCCCTCATCCGCAGCGGCATCCGGCCTCGTCGGGTATTTCTCCCCCAGTGTCTGCAGGGTGTGCTCGATCCCTTCGGCAAACGTCGCTTTCAAATCATCCGTTTGACGCGCCGCGTCGCCACACAACGCCGCCATGGTGCAACCCGTGCCGCGTCCATCGCGATGTTCGCGGGTCACATAGACGTCGATGAAGCCCGCAACATCGAGCGTTTCAGCAGCCGCCAGGGATTTGGAAAGGCTGCAAGCCGAGGCTTCGGCCATCAGGTCGGCTTTCGAAGCGAAATGCTTGTAGAACCCGCCGTGGGTGAAGCCGGCGGCCGCCATGAGATCCGCCACACCGACGCCGTCGAAGCCGCGTTGACGAAACAGCTCAGAGGCCGTTTCAACGATGTGCTCCCGATTGGCCTGCGCCTGGGCCTTGGTCACTCTCACGTGCAATACCTCATGTGCATTGGGAAGTCATGCCCGCAATGATACATAGATGTTGGTCATAATCAAAACCATTGACAGTTTAGATTTCGATCATCATCCTAATTGCACGCACCACCGACCTCCATCAACGGGCACGGAAGACATACCAGATGAGCGACCAGAATCTGTTCACCCCCTACACCCTCGGCACCCTTACGCTGTCGAACCGTATCGTCCTCGCGCCACTGACCCGCAACCGCGCAGGCGCAGGCTTTGTGCCAAGCCAGTTCGCGGCCACCTATTACAGCCAGCGCGCGAGCGCAGGTCTGCTGATCAGCGAAGCGACGCAGATCTCCCAGCAAGGCCAGGGCTATCAGGACACCCCCGGGATCTACACGCAGGCGCAAATAGAGGGCTGGCGTGAAGTGACCACTGCCGTCCACGCCAAGGGCGGAAAAATCTTCCTGCAACTTTGGCATGTCGGCCGCGTGTCGCACGTTGACCTACAGGAAAACGGCGCCGCCCCCGTCGCCCCTTCGGCAGTGCGCGCCGCGACAAAAGTATTCGTCAACAACCGCTTTGAAGACGTCAGCGAACCGCGCGCACTGGACATCAACGAACTACCGGGGATCGTCGCCGACTTTCGCCAGGCCGCGGCAAACGCTGTCGCCGCCGGGTTCGATGGCGTAGAGATTCACGGCGCCAACGGCTATCTGCTGGATCAGTTCCTCAAGGACAGCGCCAACGTGCGCACCGATGCCTACGGCGGTTCGATCGAAAATCGTGCGCGCCTGTTGCTCGAGGTGACGGCCGCCGTCGTCGATGAAATCGGCAGGGATCGTACTGGCGTGCGCTTGTCGCCGGTGTCGCCAGCCAATGGCGTTTCCAGCAGCGATCCGCAGGCGCAATTCGATTACGTCGTCGATCAACTCGCCGCCCTCGGCGTGGTGTACCTGCATGTGGTCGAAGGCGCGACCGGTGGCCCGCGTGATGTGGCGCCCTTCGATTTCGGCGCCCTGCGCCGGCGTTTCAAAGACACCTACATCGCCAACAATGGTTATGACCTGGACCTGGCGACTTCGCAGGTCGCCGCAGACCAGGCCGATCTGATCGCGTTCGGGCGCCCGTTCATTGGCAATCCGGACCTGGTGGAACGCCTGCGCAGTGGCGCGCCATTGTCCGCCTTCAATCCCGCCACCCTCTATGGCGGCGGCTCGGCGGGCTACATCGACTACCCGACATTGGCTGAATCAAACGCCAGCGCAAGCTGAGCATCAGTGATCGCGCTTGCTGTCATCACCCATCCTGCAAGAGATATGACCCCATGAGCACTCGTCCTACTGTTCTTATCACCGGCGCCTCCACCGGCATTGGCGCCGTCTACGCCGAACGTTTCGCCGAACGCGGCCACGACCTGGTATTGGTCGCCCGCGACCAGGCTCGCATGGATGCACTGGCAGCCCGGTTGCGCAGCACACACCAGGTCGCCATCGATGTCATTCCAGCGGACTTGACCCAACTCGGCGACCTGACAACCGTGGAGTCCCGACTGCGCGACGACGCCCGTATCGGCATCCTCGTCAATAATGCCGGTGCAGCGCTGTCCGGCCACTTCATCGAGCAAAGCACCGAGAGCATTGCGCAACTGGTCGCCCTCAACACCACGGCACTGGTGCGACTCGCCAGCGCCATCGCCCCGCGCCTGGCCAAGACCGGTGATGGTGCAATCATCAACATCGGTTCGGTGGTGGGCCTTGCGCCAGAGTTCGGCATGACGGTCTACGGTGCGACCAAGGCGTTTGTGCTGTTCCTCTCGCAAGGCCTGAGCCTGGAACTTTCGCCTCGGGGCGTCTATGTGCAGGCCGTGCTGCCGGCCGCCACCCGCACGGAGATCTGGGATCGCTCCGGCGTCGACATCAACACCTTGAATGAAATCATGGAAGTCGGCGACCTGGTGGATGCCGCGCTGGTCGGTTTTGATCGGCGCGAGCCGGTGACTATCCCGCCGCTGCAGGAAGCTGAGCGCTGGGATGGCCTGCAGACCGCACGCCAGGGCCTGCTGCAGCAGATCCGCCAGTCTGCGGTTGCCCAGCGCTACCAAAACCCGGCGTGATTGTTTTGTAGCGAACGGCAACGCCGCAAACCCTGCGCCCACCCCTATTGCAATCGACAAGAGCCACACAACGATGAAGGCATTTTTAATTGATCGCTATGGCAAGCACACCGGGCGCATTGGCGAAGCGCCCGCCCCCACGGTGGGCGCCGAGGATGTGTTGATCGAGGTGCACGCCAGCAGCGTCAACGTGCTGGACTCGAAGATCCGCAAAGGCGAATTCAAACTGATCCTGCCCTATGCATTTCCGCTGATACTGGGCAATGACCTGGCGGGCGTGGTGGTGGAGGTTGGCTCGCAAGTGACGCGTTTCAAACCGGGAGACCAAGTCTATGCTCGCCCGCCCGAAGCGCGGATCGGGACGTTCGCTCAATTGATCGCGGTTAACCAAAACGCGATCGCCCTGAAACCTGCCAATACCAACATGGTGCAGGCCGCGTCCATCCCCTTGGTCGCGCTGACGGCCTGGCAAGTGCTGGTGGAAACCGCACAACTGCAACAGGGCCAGAAAGTGCTGATCCACGCTGGCTCCGGCGGTGTCGGCAGCCTCGCCATCCAACTGGCCAAACACCTCGGCGCCTTTGTCGCGACCACCACCAGCACCCGCAATGTCGAATGGGTGAAGGCGCTGGGGGCCGATGTGGTGATCGACTACAGCCAGCAGAATTTCGAAAGTGTCCTGCACGACTATGACCTGGTGTTGAACAGCCTCGGCGCCGACGTACTGGAGAAGTCACTCAAGGTCCTCAAGCCCGGTGGTCAACTCATTTCCATCTCCGGGCCACCCACTGCGCAGTTCGCTCGGGAGCAAGGGTTGTCCTGGCCGCTGCAGCAAATCATGCGCCTGCTGAGCCTGGGTATTCGGCGCAAGGCACGCAAGCAGAACGTCAGCTACGGGTTCGTGTTCATGCGGGCCAATGGCGCCCAACTGCAACACATTACCGAGCTGGTTGAGGCCGGAATCATCAAGCCTGTGATTGACCGCTGTTTCGACTTTGAATCCACGGCCGAGGCCTTGCAGTACGTCGAGCTGGGACGCGCCAAGGGTAAGGTGGTAGTTATCCTCAAATGAACAAGGTGCCTAGCGATGAATCGACCGCAGACACTGCGCAGCCTTTGCCGCTTCAACCGTCATCGCCCGTGGTGACGCCGCCAGAGTTGCGCAAGCAGCAACCGGACGTTGTGCCCGTTGAACCGCCTGTAATCGTTTGGCGCAGCTTGATGCTTGAGCAGTAGGACGCCCCTCAAGACTTGGGCTTTCCTGACACTAGCGTAGGTATCTTCACAACTGTGGTGCGACTTTCCATCTGTGGAGAGAGAGACCTGCTTGGGTCTTGAGCTCTGGGCCTCTGGGGTGTTGGATTAGACCGCGTACATATCCATTTTTGCGGTAACGGCCTCCTATGGTTCCGCTTTTACAGCGGCTCACTTTTGGAGGAGCCCAAAAGTAAGCAAAAGGCTCTTGCCCCACCACTCGGCACCTCGCTTAGGCTCGGTGTTCCCTCACTCCGGCTTGAATCCGTGGGCCGCCGCCACGCGCCATCCATGGCGCGGGGCGGCTAACCCGGCGTCCTGCCGGGTTACCCACGGCTTCAAGCCTGCGTTCGGCCAGCGTGGTTAACGGGGCGCCC
>NZ_FYEC01000040.1:0-38382 GCF_900187635.1 Pseudomonas sp. Irchel 3H3
TCTGGCTCTGGCTCTGGCTTTTGATCCTGGGCGCCCCGTTAAGCACGCTGGCCGAACGCAGGCTTGAAGCCGTGGGTAACCCGGCAGGACGCCGGGTTAGCCGCCCCGCGCCATGGATGGCGCGTGGCGGCGGCCCACGGATTCAAGCCGGAGTGAGGGCACACCGAGCCTAAGCGAGGTGCCGAGTGGTGGGGCAAGAGCCTTTTGCTTACTTTTGGGCTCCTCCAAAAGTGAGCCGCTGTAAAAGCGGAACCATAGGAGGCCGTTACCGAAGAAATGGATATGCACTCGGCCTAATCCAACATTAGGGTCGGCTCACAGATACGCCCCCTTGGCCAAAGCAGTCAAGCAACTTGATGGCTTTGACCATTGTCCCGCGCCGCCCGTGGAGCGAGTATTTCGAGGATTTTGTAGGTTCCCCCAACCCAATAAAAACACCAAGGGATTCTGGCAATGCGCGATTACCTGTCTGCGACTTCACAGTTCAACTATCAGCACACGGTCGATGCGGCACTTCATGGTTCGCTGACGGCCCTCAACGCCTGTGTCGAGTGCTGCGACCGCCACGCATTGCCGGGGCGCATTGCCTTGTTCTGGGAGGGGCGCGACGGCGCCAGCGCGACCTATACCTTCAGCGACCTGCAGGACAAGGCCGCGCGTTTCGCCAACTTCCTCAAGTCCCAGGGCGTGAAGCAGGGCGACAAAGTCGCTGGCCTGTTGCCGCGCAACGTCGAACTCTTGATCGTAGTGCTCGCCACCTGGCGCATTGGCGCGGTCTATCAGCCATTGTTCACCGCCTTCGGCCCCAAGGCCCTGGAACATCGCCTGGGCACTTCCGGCGCGGCCGTGGTGGTGACCGATGCGGCGAACCGACCCAAACTCAGCGAAGTGCCCGAGTGCCCGACCATCGTCACGGTCACCGGTGCCAAGGGCCAGGGCCTGGTCCGCGGCGACTTCAGTTTCTGGGCGGAACTGGCCAATCATTCCAACCAGTGCGAACCGGTGTTGCTCAGCGGTGAAGACCCGTTCCTGCTGATGTTCACCTCGGGCACCACTGGCCCGTCGAAAGCCTTGTACGTGCCGCTCAAGGCCCTTGTCGCCTTCCAGAGCTACACCCGCGACGCCGTGGACCTGCGCCCGGAAGACGCCTTCTGGAACGTCGCCGATCCCGGTTGGGCCTATGGCATCTACTTTGGTGTGGCCGGCCCGTTGGGCATGGGGCACCCGATCACGTTCTACGACGGCCCGTTTACCCTGGAAAGCACTTGCCGGGTGATCAACAAGTACGGGATCACCAACCTCACCGGCTCGCCTACCGCCTACCGCCTGCTGATTGCCGGCGGCGACGAGTTCGCCCGCAGCATCAAAGGCAAGCTGCGTATCGTCAGCAGCGCCGGCGAACCGCTGAACCCGGAAGTGATCCGCTGGTTTGCCGATAACCTCGGCGTAGTGATCCACGACCATTATGGCCAGACCGAGCTGGGCATGGTCCTGTGCAATCACCACGGCCTCGAGCATCCGGTGCATGTCGGTGCTGCCGGTTTTGCATCGCCCGGCCACCGCATTGTGGTGCTGGACGACAACTACAACGAATTGTCCGTCGGCCAGCCAGGGATCCTGGCGATCGATCGCAGCCAGTCGCCGATGTGCTGGTTCCCCGGCTACGACGGTGCGCCGACCAAGGCCTTTGTCGGCGACTACTACCTGAGCGGCGACACGGTCGAGTTGAACCCGGACGGCAGCATCAGCTTCGTCGGTCGCAGCGATGACGTAATCACCACCTCGGGTTACCGGGTCGGTCCGTTCGACGTTGAAAGCGCGCTGATCGAGCACCCGGCGGTGATCGAGGCGGCGGTGGTCGGCAAACCCGACCCGGAGCGCACCGAACTGGTCAAGGCCTTCGTCGTGCTCGCTAGCCAGTACCTGGCGTCGCCGGAACTGGCCGAAGAGTTGCGCCAACATGTGCGCAAGCGCCTGGCCGCGCACTCCTATCCCCGTGAAATCGAATTTGTCAGCGACTTGCCGAAAACCCCAAGCGGCAAATTGCAGCGCTTTATCTTGCGCAACCAGGAAATCGCCAAGGCTCAAGAGGCCGCGGTCAACAAGGCTTGAATTCAAGGAAACAACGATGCAGATCGAAAACAAGGTTTTTATCGTCACCGGCGGTGCGTCGGGGCTGGGTGCGGCCACCGCTGAACTGCTGGTCGCCGCTGGCGCCAAGGTGATGCTGGTGGACATGAACGCCGCGGCGGTCGCGGCGCAGGCCGAGCGCCTCGGGGCCCACAGCGTGGTCGCCGACATCAGCAACGAAGACGCCGCACAGGCTGCGGTGCAGGCCACGGTTGCGGCGTTTGGCGGGCTCAACGGCCTGGTCAATTGTGCCGGGATCGTGCGGGGCGAAAAGATCCTTGGCAAAAACGGTCCGCACGCCCTGAGCAGTTTCAGCCAGGTGATCAACGTCAACCTGATCGGCAGCTTCAACATGCTGCGCCTGGCAGCCGAGGCGATTGCCCAGGCCACCCCAGACGCGGACGGCGAGCGGGGAGTGATCATCAACACCGCTTCGGCGGCCGCCTTCGACGGCCAGATCGGCCAGGCCGCCTATGCCGCATCCAAAGGCGCGATTGCCAGCCTGACCTTGCCGGCCGCCCGTGAGCTGGCACGCTTCGGCATCCGTGTGATGACCATTGCCCCGGGTATCTTCGAAACCCCGATGATGGCCGGCATGACCCAGGAAGTTCGCGACTCGCTGGCCGCCGGCGTGCCATTCCCGCCACGCCTGGGCAAACCTTGCGAGTACGCGGCGCTGGTCAGGCATATCATAGAAAACAGCATGCTCAACGGTGAGGTGATCCGTCTCGACGGTGCCTTGCGCATGGCCGCTAAATAAGGAGTCATGAACATGACCACTCACAACGATCCGATTGTCATTGTCAGCGCTGTCCGCACCCCCATGGGCGGTTTTCAGGGTGACCTCAAGAGCCTGACTGCGCCACAACTGGGCGCCGCCGCCATTCGTGCGGCGGTCGAGCGCGCGGGCCTGGCCAGCGATGCCGTGGAAGAAGTGTTGTTCGGCTGTGTACTGCCTGCCGGTCTCGGCCAGGCCCCGGCACGCCAGGCAGCATTGGGCGCCGGCCTGGACAAGTCGACCCGTTGCACCACCCTGAACAAGATGTGCGGTTCGGGCATGGAGGCGGCGATCCTGGCCCACGACATGTTGTTGGCCGGCAGTGCCGAGGTGGTGGTGGCCGGCGGCATGGAAAGCATGTCCAACGCTCCGTACCTGCTGGACCGCGCCCGTAGCGGCTACCGCATGGGCCACGGCAGCGTGATCGATCATATGTTCCTCGACGGCCTGGAAGACGCCTACGACAAGGGCCGCCTGATGGGCACCTTTGCCGAGGATTGCGCGCAGGAACACGGCTTCAGCCGCGAGGCCCAGGACGCCTTCGCCATCGCGTCGACCACCCGCGCCCAGCAGGCCATCCTGGACGGCAGCTTCACCGCCGAAATCGTCCCGCTGCAGGTCACAGTCGGCAAAGAGCAGAAGACCATCACCGACGACGAGCAACCGCCCAAGGCCAAGCTGGACAAGATCGCCAGCCTTAAACCGGCGTTCCGCGCGGGCGGTACAGTGACCGCTGCCAACTCCAGCTCGATTTCCGATGGCGCCGCGGCCTTGGTCCTGATGCGTCGCAGCGAGGCGCAAAAACGCGGTCTCAAGCCACTGGCGGTGATTCATGGCCACGCCGCGTTTGCCGATACTCCGGGATTGTTTCCAGTAGCTCCGGTGGGCGCGATCAAGAAGCTGATGAAAAAAACCGGCTGGTCGCTGGATCAAGTCGATCTGTTCGAAATCAACGAAGCCTTTGCGGTGGTCAGTCTGGTCACCATGACCAAGCTGGAAATCCCCCACAGCAAGGTCAACGTGCACGGCGGCGCCTGCGCCCTGGGTCATCCGATTGGTGCTTCGGGCGCGCGGATCCTGGTCACGCTGCTCTCTGCCCTGCGCCGCAAAGGCCTGAAGCGGGGTGTGGCTGCCATCTGCATCGGCGGCGGCGAAGCCACGGCCATGGCCGTTGAATGCCTGGATTAAGGATTCCCTATGCTGCCCAATGACGAACAACTACAGATCAGCGACGCGGCCCGGCAGTTTGCCCAGGAACGTTTAAAACCGTTCGCCGCCGAGTGGGATCGCGAACACCGTTTCCCCAAGGAAGCCATTGCGCAAATGGCCGAGCTGGGTTTCTTCGGCATGCTGGTTCCCGAACAGTGGGGCGGCTGCGACACCGGTTACCTGGCGTACGCCATGGCCCTGGAAGAAATCGCTGCCGGCGATGGTTCTTGCTCGACGATCATGAGCGTGCACAACTCGGTCGGCTGTGTACCCATCCTCAAGTACGGCACCGACGAGCAGAAGGCGCGCTTCCTCACGCCACTGGCCAGCGGGGCGATGCTCGGCGCTTTTGCCTTGACCGAACCCCAGGCCGGCTCCGATGCCAGTGGCCTGAAAACCCGCGCCCGCCTCAATGGCGACCACTATGTGCTCAACGGCTGCAAACAGTTCATTACCTCCGGGCAGAACGCCGGGGTGGTGATTGTGTTTGCGGTGACCGATCCGAGCGCCGGAAAGCGTGGGATCAGTGCCTTTATCGTGCCCACCGATTCGCCTGGCTACAAGGTTGCCCGGGTCGAGGACAAGCTCGGCCAGCACGCCTCCGACACCTGCCAGATCCTGTTCGAAGACGTCAAGGTGCCCGTGGCCAATCGGTTGGGGGAGGAGGGCGAAGGCTACCGTATTGCCCTGGCCAACCTCGAAGGCGGCCGGGTCGGGATCGCCTCGCAGTCGGTGGGCATGGCGCGCGCCGCGTTCGAAGCTGCCCGTGATTACGCCCGCGAGCGCGAAAGCTTCGGCAAGCCGATCATCGAGCATCAGGCCGTGGCCTTCCGCCTGGCCGACATGGCCACGCAGATCGCCGTCGCCCGGCAGATGGTGCACTACGCCGCCGCCCTGCGTGACAGCGGCAAGACCGCACTGGTGGAAGCGTCGATGGCCAAGCTGTTTGCCTCGGAAATGGCCGAGAAGGTCTGTTCGTCCGCCTTGCAAACCCTCGGCGGTTACGGTTATCTGAGCGACTTCCCGCTGGAGCGTATCTACCGCGATGTGCGGGTGTGCCAGATCTACGAAGGCACCAGCGATATCCAGCGCATGGTCATTTCGCGCAATCTTTGAACAAGGAAACCTTGCATGAGTTACGAAACGATTTTGTTGGAAATCCAGGGCCGCGTGGGCCTGATCACCCTCAATCGCCCCCAGGCATTGAACGCCCTCAACGCGCAGATTGTCAGTGAACTGAACCATGCGCTGGACGGCCTGGAAGCCGACCCGCAGATCGGCTGCATCGTCCTGACCGGTTCGAAGAAAGCCTTCGCCGCCGGTGCCGACATCAAGGAAATGGCCGAGCTGACCTACCCGCAGATCTACCTGGACGACCTGTTCAGCGACAGTGATCGGGTGGCCAACCGCCGCAAGCCGATCATCGCCGCCGTCAACGGTTTTGCCCTGGGTGGCGGTTGTGAGCTGGCGTTGATGTGCGACTTCATCCTGGCTGGCGACAACGCCAAATTCGGTCAGCCGGAAATCAACCTCGGCGTCCTGCCGGGCATGGGTGGCACCCAGCGCCTGACCCGCGCGGTGGGCAAGGCCAAGGCCATGGAAATGTGCCTCAGCGGTCGCCTGATCGACGCGGTGGAAGCCGAGCGTTGTGGCATCGTGGCGCGCATCGTGCCGTCGGATGAGCTGCTGGATGAAGCGTTGAAAGTCGCGACCCTGATCGCCAGCAAGTCGCTGCCGATTGCCATGATGACCAAGGAGAGCGTGAACCGCGCCTTCGAAGTCAGCCTGTCCGAAGGCGTGCGTTTTGAACGCCGGGTATTTCACGCGGCGTTCGCCACCCAGGACCAGAAAGAAGGCATGGCGGCGTTTATCGCCAAGCGTGCGCCGGAGTTTGTCGGTAAGTAATCCTGGGTTCTGACGGTCACCATCGCGGGCAAGCCCGCTCCCACAAAGCATTAAAGAGCTTGTGGGAGCGGGCTTGCCCGCGATGCGTTCAGGGTTTCACAGCAGGTAGTTCTTCAATTCCCGCGCAATCACCATCCGCTGAATCTCGCTCGAGCCTTCGTAGATCTGGGTGATCCGCGCATCGCGGTAGTAGCGTTCCACCGGATAATCTTCCAGATACCCATAACCGCCGTGAATCTGGATCGCCGAGGAGCAGACCTTTTCGGCCATTTCCGAGGCAAACAGCTTGGCTTGCGAGGCCTCCGACAGGCAGGGTTTGCCGGCGCTGCGCAGGCGTGCGGCGTGGAGGATCAACAAGCGGGCGGCGTTCAGCCGGGTGTGCATGTCGGCCAACAGGTTGGCGATGCTCTGGTGCTCGATGATTGGCTTGTCGAACTGCACCCGGTCGCGGGCGTAGGCCAGGGCCGCTTCAAAGGCTGCGCGGGCAATGCCCAGTGCCTGGGCAGCGATGCCGATGCGCCCACCTTCGAGGTTGGACAGCGCAATCGCCAGGCCCTTGCCACGTTCACCCAGCAGGTTGGCTTCGGGGATGACGCAGTTGTTGAGCGTTACCGCGCAGGTGTCGGACGCCCGAATGCCCATCTTGTGCTCGCTGCGGTCAACGATGAAGCCCGGGTTGTCGGTGGGCACCAGGAACGCCGACAGGCCTTTCTTGCCCAACTGCGGGTCGGTCACCGCAAACACGATCGCCAGCTTGGCCCGCTTGCCGTTGCTGACAAACTGCTTGGCGCCGTTGATCACCCACTGGCCATCGCGCAGTTCGGCGCGGGTACGCAGGTTATGCGCCTCGGAACCGGCTTGAGGTTCGGTCAGGCAGAAGCAACCGATGGTCTGGCCGCTGGCCAGGTCCGCCAGCCAGGTCTGTTTTTGTGCCTCGGTGCCGTAGTTCAACACCGGCCCGCAACCCACCGAGTTGTGGATGCTCATCAAGGCGCCGGTTGCACCGTCGCCGGCGGAAATCTCCTCCACTGCCAGGGCATAGGCAACGTAGTCGACATAAGTGCCGCCCCATTCCTCAGGTACCACCATGCCCAGCAGGCCCAACTCACCCATCTTCGCCACCAGGGCGTCGTCGATCCAGCCAGCCTTTTCCCAGGCCTGGGCATGGGGCGCGATCTCGCCGCGGGCAAAGTCCCGGGCCATGTCGCGGATCATCACTTGTTCTTCGCTCAGTTCGATATCGTGCATGAGAATCAGCTCCCGCTCTGCTCAAAGCCTGTGAAGAAACTGGCCACGTGCTCGGCGTCCAGGGCCTGGACGGTGGCAGGGTTCCAGCGTGGATTCTTGTCTTTATCGATCAGCAAGGCGCGTACTCCCTCGATCAGGTCGCCACGGGCGAACCATTGACGGTCCAGGTGCAGCTCCAGGGCAAAGCAGCGTTCCAGGCTCAGTTCGCGGCCGCGGCGGAGCATTTCCAGGGTCACGGCCATCGCCAGCGGGGAGCGGGTCTGCAGCAGGTTGGCGGTGTCCACGGCCCACTGATGGCTGTCGGCGACGGTCACGCTGCGCAGTTGTTCGATGATGCTTGGCACGTCCGGCAGGGCGAAAAAGTGGTCAATGGCTGGGCGCAGGGCTCGCAGCGGGGGGGCGGGCAGGTGCTGCACCGCCAGTTGGGCCAACAGCCCTTGCAGGTCCTTGAGCGGCGTATCGTGCCACTGCAGGTTATCCAGGCGCTGGTCCAGCTCGCTCAGTTGCTCACTTGCCAGGTACCAGTCGGCCAGGCCGCAATACAGTGCATCGGCGGCGCGAATCTGTACCCCGCTGACCCCCAGGTAGATCCCCAGCTCGCCCGGGATGCGCGGCAGGAAATAACTGCCGCCGACATCCGGGAAATAACCGATACCGACTTCCGGCATCGCCAGGCGGCTGCGTTCGGTGACCAGCCGCAGGTCGGCGCCTTGCACCAGGCCCATGCCGCCGCCCAGGACAAAACCGTCCATCAGTGCCAGGACCGGTTTGCGGTATTGGTGAATAGCCAGGTCGAGGGCGTACTCCTCAACGAAAAAATCTTCGTGCAGGGTGTCGCCGGCTTGGTAGCTGTCATACAGCGAACGGATGTCGCCGCCAGCACAGAAGGCTTTTTCCCCGGCGCCGCGCAGCACCACGGCATGCACCTGCGAATCCCGGGCCCAGGCCTCGAGTTGGCGGTGCAGGGTGCGGACCATGTCCAGGGTCAGGGCATTGAGGCCGGCGGGGCGATTGAGGGTCAGGTGGCCAATATGGTTGCGCACCTCGGCCAGGACTTCGTTGCGCGTGGCATCCATGGCCTTTACCTGCGTAGATAAAACCTCAGCAGTCATCGGTAACTCCCTGCTTTTATTGTTCTTTATGGAAATGCCCAGGCGCGGGCGATCGTCGATCGTAACAGTGCAAATTTGCCGTGTACAACCCGGATGAATGCAGGTTCGGTGTGCATTTTTGTAATATCGAAATGGCCGTCGGCGATATTTTTAACTGAATAGGGCATTCACGACAGAATCGGCTGTGAATCGGCCGACGCCAGCATAACCATGCTGTTTGCGCAGCCCTGAACGACACCTCGAAGGTTACGTCTGTGGGCATTCTGCTCATCGATTTGCAACCGTCTGCATCAGAGGTTTCAGGTCGACAGGGGTGCGCGGCCAGGGGTGTTTCCTGTACAAGTTCAGCGTTGAAAATCTGGATAAACGTTTTGACGTGGAACGGGCTCGAGGAGCAGGGGACAGCAACTGGTCCCGACCGGCCGGTCAGAGCGAGCGTTTGCAGTAATTTCTCTCGGGCCGTTGAAGTGAGGCAAGACGTACATGGCGGATATCCGCGATCTGTCGATTGTGCTTGATCGTATCGACCAGGCCATTATCGAGGTGCTGCGCCACGATGGGCGCATCACTTATCAAAAGCTTTCCGAGCTCGTGCACCTGACACCCAGGCCCTGCCTTGAACGGGTGCGCAAGCTCGAACAACTGGGGGTGATTCGTGGCTATGGGGCGATTCTCGACGAGAAAAAGCTGACCCCTGGCTTGTCATTGCTGGTGCTGGTAGCACTGTCGAACCAGAGTGGGCGCGCCGCGCAAAAGGCCTTTGAAGCCAAGGTCAGGGCGTGCCCGCAAGTGCTGGAATGCCAACTGATCAGCGGCGCCTTCGACTACAGCCTGCGCATGCGTTGTCGCGACATGGAACACTATCGGGTCCTGACCGAAGTCTGGTTTGACGACCCGGAGTTGCACATCGACAAACTGGTCAGCCACCCCGAACTGGCGATGGTCAAGACCTCGTCCTGAGGTTGTGGTCTTTTGATCCTGGGTTTGTGGGTTTATCCGCCCAACGGCGGGTCACTTTGGCAAACGCCGGAATGCCGCCCGCCAGCACTGTAGGAGCGAGCCTTGCTCGCGATGGACGTCAACGATGACGCGTCTCTCCTGATTCAACGCGGCGCTCTCGGGTTTCTCGCGAGCAGGCTCGCTCCTACAGGTTTTGGTGGCTGTATGTGAGCTCTGTGATGGAGCGAGCCGCAGGCGGGCGCTCGCTCCTACAAACGCATCAGCGCTCAAGCGCTGGGCTGTATCAGCCTTGGCCGCTCAGTACCTGGCCGATGCTGCGACGCTTGGCGTGACGCTCGCTGGCGTGGATCAACTGTTCGAGGTCTTCAGGGGTGACGTCGAAGAAGGCCTCCAGCTCGGCCAGCGCCGCCTTCAGGTCCTCGGCGTTGATGGCCTGGCTGTCGGTGGGCGGGTGGTCGGCGGGGATCATTGGCACCGGTTCGGCGGGGCGCTTGGGGTAACGAATGCGCGTCAGGTTGTTGTACCCCAGGGCGCTCAGCAGCAGGGTCGATGCGCCCAGCATCACCGGGGCGAGTGCCTGCCAGTCGAGGGCGATGGTCGCCGGATCCGCCAGCACCATCAGCAGCGCCAGGGCCCCGGCCGGTGGGTGCAGGCAACGCAGCCAGCACATCAGGATCAAGCCCAGGCCGGCCGCGAGGCAGGCACTGGCCAGCGTTCGTCCCAGCACATGAGCTACCAGCAACGCCATCACGGTGGCACACAGGTAGCCACCGATGATTGACCAGGGCTGGGCCAGCGCACCGGATGACACGGCAAACAGCAGCACTGCCGACGCTCCCAGGGGGCCGATCAAGTGCAGGGCAATCTGCATGCCGAAGACCTGGGCGCAGGCCCAGACACTCAGCAGGGTGCCCAGCGACATGCCGATGGCAGCGCGGCTCCATTCGGTAGGGCGGGTGTTGATGGCAGCGGGAATCCAGCGAGCGAACATGGGTAGGACGGTCCAATTGCAAAGGGCAGGCAAAAAGAAGGGCTTGGCTGGTTCTCCAGCAAGCCCTTTAAGCGTTCCAACATTTGGGGGAGGAACCGGCACAGTGTGCCGGCCAACTCGCAGCCTGACAAATTCATATTAATGAGCTTTAAGTTCATTAATGTTGAAGTTAAATCACCCCGCGCGCAGCCCTGCACCCCGGTTTGTCGCTAAGGACGCAAGTCCAGGCGCATGGCACAGCGCCGATGGCGGGGCAGGCCGTGGGCCGCTTCCTCATTCAGCAGTTGCTGCAGGCGGGGATCGATCTGCTGTGCATCCAGGGTGACAAAACCACTGCGCCGATAAAACAGCTCGTTCCAAGGCAATTCACGGAAGGTGGTCAGGGTCACTGCCAGCAGCCGCTGGTCCCGGGCGTGCTCGATCGCCGCCTGCAACAACTGCCGACCCAAACCCTGGCCCTGAGCTTCACGATCAACCGACAGTTCCTCGATATGCAACTGGCCGCCCGTCACAGCGGCGCTGAGAAAACCGACGATGCACCTATCCGCCGCCTCGACCACCCACACCGGGCAAGTTGCGATGCGCTGGCGATGCTCTGGGCCACTGATCACCGCTGCGTCGACCAGCCAGGCCAGGTCGGGGTCCTGGGCAAACAGGCGGGCCGCCGAGCGCTCGATGTCGGGTAGCGCGTCGGCATCCTCGACTCGGGCTCGACGCAAGACACAGGTCATGCCCACTGCCTAGGCGATGGCAGCAGCGGGCCACTGCTGCTGCGGGATTGGCAGATGGCAGGACTCGCCGCGCCCCATGGGGAAGTACTTGAAGCCATTGCGAGCCAGGCGTTCTGCGTCGTACAGGTTGCGTCCGTCGAAAATCACCGGCGCCTTGAGACGCTGCTGGATCAACTCGAAGTCGGGGGCCTTGAACTGCTGCCATTCGGTGCAGATGATCAGCGCGTCGGCGTCCTTGAGGACTGACTCTGGCGTGCCCATCAGCATCAGCCGGGTCTCGTTCGGGTACAGCTTCTGGGTTTCCTGCATGGCTTCGGGGTCGAATGCGCTGATCGATGCACCCGCCGCCCACAACGCTTCCATCAAGACGCGACTCGGGGCGTCACGCATGTCGTCGGTGTTGGGCTTGAACGCCAGGCCCCAGAGGGCGAAGGTCTTGCCGGCCAGGTTGCCGTTGTAGAACGCCTTGATCCGCTCGAACAGCTTGTGTTTTTGCCGTTCGTTGATGGCTTCCACGGCTTGCAGCAGGTCGCTGGAGCAATTGGCTTGCTCGGCGCTGTGAATCAAGGCCCGCATGTCCTTGGGAAAACATGAACCGCCATAACCACAGCCGGGGTAGATGAAGTGATAGCCGATGCGTTGGTCGGCGCCGATGCCCAGGCGCACCGACTCGATGTCGGCCCCCAGGTGTTCGGCCAGTTCGGCGATCTGGTTGATGAAGCTGATCTTGGTCGCAAGCATGCAGTTGGCGGCGTACTTGGTCAGTTCGGCGCTGCGCAGGTCCATGAACAGGATGCGGTCGTGGTTGCGGTTGAACGGCGCATACAGGTCGCGCATCACCTCGCGGACTTCGTCGCTGTCGCAACCGACAATGATCCGGTCGGGACGCCGGCAGTCGGCGACCGCTGAGCCTTCCTTGAGAAACTCGGGGTTGGAGACGATATCGAATTTCAAGTTGCGCCCGGCGGCCAACAACTGGCGCTCAATGTGCGCGCGCAGGGTGTCGCCAGTGCCCACCGGCACGGTGGATTTCTCGGCGAGGATCAGCGGCTGCTGGCGGTGGCGGGCCACTGCATCGCCGACTGACAACACATGGCGCAGATCGGCCGCACCGTCGTCGTCGGACGGCGTGCCCACGGCGATGAACAGCACCTGGCAGTGTTCGATGGCGAGCTTTTCGTCGCAGCTGAAATGCAGCCGTCCAGACTCCAGGCCTTCACGTACCAGGCTGGCCAACCCAGGTTCAAAAATGCTCACATGCCCCTGCTGCAGCAGCGCAATCTTTTGCTCATCGATGTCCATGCAGACCACATCGTGGCCCACTTCGGCCAGCACGGCAGCCTGCACCAGGCCCACGTAGCCACTCCCGATTACACTGATTTTCATGAGGCATTCCTGAGGTCTGAAGTACGGTTGCTGCGCGAATTGATGGTGATGACTCCGAGGATGACCAGGGCCACCCCCAGGGAGCGGGACAGGCTGAAGTCTTCGTTGAACAGCGGCAGGCTCGCCGCCAGCAGGTAGACCAGGGCGTAGCTGATACTCAGCAGCGAATAGGCGCGACCCAGGGGCAAATCACGCAAGGCCAGCAGCCAGCAGAGCATCGACAGCCCGTAGGCAAGGATGGCGCTGAGTACCACCGCCACCGCGAAGGGGTCGACCGTGCCGTCCTGCAGGGCCGTCCACCACTGCGCTGGCAGGGGCAGATGGCTCATGCTCCAGCGCATGCCCAACTGGGCCGTGCTGACCAGCACCACGCTGGCCATGCCAAAAGCAATTCCACGACCCAGGCTCATAGCTGCCTCCCGAGCAGAATCACCCCGGCGATCACCAGGGCGACGCCGATCCAGTGCCGGCGGTCGATCGTTTCATGGAACACGAAGCGGGCCACCAGGGTGATCAGCACAAAGTTCAGGCTCAGCATCGGGTAAGCCACCCCGACATCGAGCCGTTGCAGCACCAGCAACCACACCAGCAGGCCCAGGCCCAGGCTCGCCAGCGCCAGCCACAGCCAGGGCGAACGCAGTTTGTCGAGCAGCGCCGAAGGCCGCTCGCGCCAGCTTTCCACCGCGTACTTCTGCGCCACCTGGCCCAGGCACGTCAGGAGGCAGGCGAGCCCTACGAGTATCAGGCTCATGGCTGACTCTTGGGGAAAATCAGGATCACCAGATTGCCTTGGTCATAACGCTTGAAGTCCTGGGGCAACATGTCGATTTCGTAATGCTCCTCGCCATTGATCCGCATGACGACGCCCACCTGGCCTTGCTGGCGGGCTGCGCTCATCCATTGCGGGACCTTGAGGAAGTCCACCCGGCGATGCAGGGTGTCAGGATAAGCCAGACCATATTTCACTTCGCCTACGGTGTTGTACAGCGCCACGTCCGCGCGGTTGAGGCGCCAGGCCAGGGCCGAGGCGGCGCCCAGGTCGTTGCTCAACAGCCGGGTGCTCTGGCTGAGCTCCTGCAGATGGTCATTGATGAACTGGTCCGGGGTCTTGTTGTACACCACAGAGTTCGGCAGGCCGGCCGGCAGCAGGGCGATGAACAGCCAACTGCCGAGCACGGGGGCGGCCCACAGTTGCAACGGGCGCAGGGCCTGCAGGGTGTTGCACAGCAACCAACCGATCACGGCAACGCTGACCAGCACCAGGTGCTCGGGTTCGTTGTTGTACAGCGGCTTCTTGATCTGGAAATACACCAGCGCCAGCAAGACCAGGCCACCCAGGGCCAGATTGAGTGCAGCGTTGAGACGGATGACCCGGGTCTGGCGGTTTCTCAGGCGATCCACCAGGGCATGGCCCATCAACAGCGCCAGCGGCAACAGGCAGGGAAAGATGTAGCTCGGCAACTTGCCCTTGGCCAAACTGAAGAAGGCCAGTGGTAGCAGCAGCCACAACAGCAGGAAGCCGATGCTGGCCTGGCGCCGATTTTGCCAGGCCTGGCGGATGGCGACCGGCAACAACGCAACCCATGGCAGGCTGAACGCCAGCAGCAGCGGCAGGTAGTACCACCAGGGCTCCGCGTGTTGTGCATCGGCACCGGCAAACCGTCGGATGTGTTCGTGCCAGAAGAAGAAATTCCAGAAGTCCGGCTCCTGGGCATGTACCGCCAGTGCCCAGGGCAGGCTCACCAGCACCGCGACCAGCACGGCCACGCCGCCGTAGGTCAGCAGTTCGCGAAGGCGCTTTTGCCAGGCCATGTAGGGCAGGGCGATCAGCACCGGCAGCAACCAGGCGAGGAAACCCTTGGTCATGAAACCCATGCCGCAGGCCAGTCCAGTCAGCGCCCAGTAGCCCAGGCGGGCACGTGGCGTCTGGCTGTCAAAGGCCAGCCACAGCCCCACAAGGCTCAGGTTGACCCAGAAGGTGAATTGCGGATCGAGGTTGGCATAGCCGCCCTGGCCGACCACCACGCAGAAACTCATGTAGAGCAGGGCGCAGGTCAGGCTCTTGCGCGAGTCGTTCCACAGGCGCCGGGCAATCAGGTAGGTCAGCACGATGCTCAGGCCGGTGCTCAGGGCCGAGGCCACGCGCACACCAAACAGGTTGTCGCCAAACAGCGCCTGGCCCAAGGCGATCATCCAGTAGCCAGCCACCGGTTTTTCGAAATAGCGGATGCCCATGAAGTGCGGTGAGGCCCAGTTTCCGGTCAGGAGCATTTCCTGGCTGATCTGCGCGTAGCGGGTTTCATCGGGAATCCACAGGCCGTGGGAGGTCATTGGCAGCAGGTAGAACAGACCGAAGGCCAGCAGCAATAAAGGCAATATCCAGCGTCTGCTCATGCGCCTTGCACCCCCAGCCAACCTTCACGGCCGGCCAGCGTGCCACGTAAGACCCGGCCCGCAGGCAGGCTGTCGAGCGTCTCGGGAAGCAAGTTGCCCAAGGGCTGGAAGCGGATGTCGCGCGCGCGCGCCTGCACCAGCAATTGACGGAAATGCTCAGCCATCAGAATCCCTTCTACCTCTGCGTGTACGGTGTAGACGTTCAGCTGCGAGGGGCTGAATCGATCCAGAATGAATGGGTTGAACCCGTCGGCGGCCACCAGCGGGCCGACCACTTCGTCGAAAGTCGGCAAGTCCACCGGAATCTGTGGGGTACCGAGACTGCCGTCGGCCAGGCGCGGACGAAACAGGCTGTGCCCGCGGCAGTCACTGTTGTAGCGAAAAGCAAAAGCTTGCTTGGCGCCGATCACCCGCTCATCGGCGCGCCAACCGGCGGCAGCCGAACAGTCCACGGTTTGGCCGAGAATATCGCTGAGACAGTCGACGCCTCGGCGGATCTGTTCGCTCAACTGCGCATCGCTCCAGCGCCCGGCGTTGGCCTGCCAGCCGTGGTGGTCCCAGGCATGCAGGCCGATTTCATGGCCGGCGGCCGCGGCCCGGCGCATCAGGTGCCCGAGATCGCGGCCGATGGGCTTGCCAGGCCAGGCGGTCCCCGCCAGCAGAATGTCCCAGCCGTACAGGCCGGCGGCATTGGAGCGCAACATTTTCCAGAGGAACTGCGGGCGGATCAGGCGCCACAGGTGGCGCCCCATGTTGTCCGGGCCAACGCTGAAGAAAAACGTCGCCTTGACCTGCGCCTCATCGAGCATGTCCAACAACCGAGGCACGCCTTCGCGGGTGCCCCGGTACGTATCGACATCGATTCGAAGGCCCGCCTGCATCAACGCTGGTCCGCGATTTCGAGCATGGCTTCACGCAGGAAGAAGTCCAGCGTGTTGCCGATGGTTTCGCGCATGTGCACGGTCGGGGTCCAGTCCAGCAGGCGCTTGGCGTTCTTGATGCTCGGCTTGCGGTGCGACACGTCCTGGTAGCCGTTGCCGTAGAACGCCTTGCTCTCGACCTCGCGGAAACCGGCGAACGGCGGGAAATTGTCGCGCAGTGGATGCGCCTCGAACTGGCGCAGCAGTTCCTCGCCCAGTTGGCGGATGCTGGCCTCGTTATCCGGGTTGCCGATGTTGATGATCTGGCCGGTGCAGGCGCCATTGCGGTTGTCGATGATCCGCGCCAGGGCTTCGATGCCGTCGGCGATGTCGGTGAAACAGCGTTTCTGCTCGCCGCCGTCGAACAGGCGGATCGGCGTGCCTTCCACCAGGTTGAGGATCAACTGGGTGATGGCCCGGGAGCTGCCGATCCGCGCGGAGTCCAGGCGGTCCAGGCGCGGGCCCATCCAGTTGAACGGCCGGAACAGGGTGAAATCCAGGCCTTGCTGGCCGTAGGCCCAGATCACCCGGTCCAGCAGTTGCTTGGATACCGAGTAGATCCAGCGCTGCTTGTTGATCGGGCCGACGACCAGGTTAGAGGTGTCTTCGTCGAAGTTCTGGTCCTGGCACATGCCATAGACTTCCGAAGTCGATGGGAAGATCACGCGCTTGTTGTACTTGACGCAGTAGCGAACCAGCTTGAGGTTCTCTTCGAAGTCCAGTTCAAACACCCGCAGCGGGTTGCGGGTGTACTCGATGGGGGTGGCGATGGCCACCAGCGGCAAGACCACGTCGCATTTCTTGATGTGGTACTCGATCCACTCGGAGTGAATGCTGATATCGCCTTCGACGTAGTGGAAATTGGGGTGGCTGCGCAAGCGCTCGATGGCGTCGGAGCCGATGTCCAGGCCATAGACTTCGTACTGGTCGTCGCGCAACAGGCGCTCGGACAGGTGATTGCCAATGAAGCCGTTGACGCCCAGGATCAGTACCCGGGTGCGCCGAGGGCTGCGCCCCGATTCAGCGCCGCGCAGCACGGAACCCTCGACCAGGCCCAGTTCGTCGGCCAGTTGCGGGCCACTGAGGAACAGGCCGTTGTCGTTGCGCTGGCCGGAGGCGATCAGCAGCGAGTCTTCACCGCAGGCAATGCGCAACGGATCGACGCTGATCACGCGTCCAGGGGCCAGGCCTTCATTGCCCTTGACCACCTCGGCAGTCCAGACGATCAGCTTGTGCTCGCCGACGGCACAGAAGGCGCCAGGGTAGGGCTGGGTTACAGCGCGCACCAGGTTGAACAGTTGCTCGGCCGGTTGCTGCCACAGCAGTTTGCCGTCCGCAGCGGTACGGCGCCCGAACACCGTAGCGCGGGATTCGTCCTGGGCGGTTTCGCTGGTTTTGCCCTGGATCAGCAGGGGCAAGGTGTCACGTAGCAGGCTGGCGGCGGCTTCACGCAGCTTGCCGTGCAGGCTCAGCGCGGTGTCGCTGCGTTCGATGGCGACCGCTTGTTGGGCGACGATGGCACCGGCGTCGGCGCGCTTGACCATGCGGTGCAGGGTGACGCCGGTCTGGGTTTCGCCCTTGACCAGCACCCAGTTGGCCGGGGCGCGGCCACGGTAGGCCGGCAGCAACGAACCATGCAAGTTGAACGCGCCCTGGCGCGCGGTTGCCAGCAGCGGCTCGCTCAACAGGTTGCGGTAATAGAAGGAGAACAGGTAGTCGGGGTTGAGCTTGGCGATGCGCTCGATCCACAGCGGATGGTTGACGTCTTCCGGCGCATGCACGGTGATGCCCTTGCGTGCGCACAGTTGCGCGACCGAGCCATAGAAGGTGTTTTCCTTGGGATCGTCGGCATGGGTAAACACCGCGCTGATCCGAATCCCCGCTGCGAGCAGGGCTTCGATGCCGGCGCAACCAATGTCGTGATAGGCAAAAACAACAGCGTTTGAACTCATGGCGAAACCTGATCAGTAGAAGTGGAAGTCAAACCGTCGACAGTGACAGCGGGAGCCGGCATGGCGGGTTGGTTGCGCAGGACTTTTTCGATGAAGAACCGTGGCCGCGCCCGCACATCACCGTACATCCGCCCCAGGTACTCGCCCAACAGGCCCATGCCGATAAACTGGCCGCCGGTGAACACGAACAGGATGGCGAACAGCACGAACATGCCGTCACCGGCCCAGCCGGCACCAAAGGCCAGGCGCAACACAATCAGGGCCAGGGCGAAGAGCATGCCCAGCGCCGCCATGCTGAAGCCGATGATGCTCAGCAGGCGCAGCGGGGTGGTGGTCATGCACGTGATCAGGTCGAACATCAGGTTGATCAGGCGCATGGTGCTGTACTTGGACTCGCCATGCTCGCGCTCGGCGTGCTGCACCAGGATCTCGGTGGTGTGGCGGGCAAAGCTGTTGGCCAGGATCGGTATGAAGGTGCTGCGCTCGCGGCAGGCCAGCATCGCGTTGACCACGGTGCGTCGATAGGCCCGCAACATGCAGCCGTAGTCACTCATGGCGACTCCGGTGGAGCGCTTGACCGCAAGGTTGATCAACTTCGACGGGTAACGGCGCAAGGCTGAGTCCTGGCGATTGTTGCGTACCGTGGCCACCACGTCGTAGCCCAACTCGGCCTGGGCCACCAGGCGCGGGATTTCTTCCGGCGGGTTCTGCAGGTCGGCGTCGAGGGTAATCACCACATCGCCCTTGCACTGTTCGAAACCGGCCATGATCGCCGCATGCTGCCCATAGTTGCGATTGAGGATTACCGCCACTACCTTGCTGCCGTCGCGGGCGGCGGCCTCTTCGAGCAGTTGTGCAGAGTTGTCGCGGCTGCCGTCGTCGACCAGGACGATTTCATAGTCCTGTTTGAGTTGGCGGCAAGCCCCTTCAGTGCGGCGCAACAACTCGGGCAGGCTTTCTTCTTCGTTGTAGACCGGGATAACGATCGACACGCAATGGATTGGATAAGGCTTCAAAGGCTTGGGTCCAGGGTCTGTGCAATGGCGCCCACTACGGGTTCGACGTCATTGGTAGTCATGTCAGGGAACAATGGGATCGAACACCGGGGTGTCGAGTTCCGCGGAGCTCGGTTCAAATGAATAAATTTGTCACAGGGTAACTCAAGAAAAATAATCCATATCAAACGGTTAGCCGACAATTATGAAAAAGCGCTTGAATTGACTTTTTCCCTTGGGATCGGCAGCGTGGGCTCCGGCAGAACCTGATTCGGATGCCCTGAGAGTAAGCGTGAATATGTGAAAGTGACATGAAAAATCTGTGTCTTGATCCTTTAACGTAGACGTTTACAGCAACTGTTCAGGGTATCGCGAAGGATAGGGGGGTTATCGGAAACTTCCTACGGGTTTAGCCTGTCAGACCCTGCTTCAATAACCCGTTCGACTATTAATAGACTTCAACAGATGAACCGTCTCTGTTGAGCACTTTTCATTAAAGGTCCTTTCAGTTTGTTCGATTTACCCGATACCGCAGACACACCGACGCCCGCCGTGCAACGCCCCAATCCACTGACGCTGTACCTGGCGCGCCTGGCACCCTCCAGCCAGTTGACCCTGCGCTATGTCTTGCAGGATGCGGCCGACCGCCTGGGTTTTGATGAGTTGAACATGGAAGACATTCCCTGGCACCAGTTGCAGCCCGAGGATGTGATCGCGCTGGTGGCGGCGTTGCGCAGCGACGGCTACGCGCCCAACACCTCATCCCTGTACGTCAACGCGATACGGGGGGTGATGAACGAAGCCTGGCGCATGAGCCTGATCAGCCATGAGCACCTGCTGAAAATCCGCTCGGTCAAAGGCATCGCCGGCACACGCCTGTCCCAGGGCCGCAACCTCAAGCGCACCCTGATCCACGACCTGATGGCGGTGTGCGCCGCCGACCCCCGGCCCCAGGGCCTGCGCGATGCGGCGATCATTGGGATTCTGTACGGTTCGGGCATGCGCAAGTCGGAGTCGGTCAACCTCGACCTGGCGCAGGTCGATTTTGCCGAACGCAGCCTGCAGGTCACGGGCAAGGGTAACAAGCAATTGATCAAGTACGCGCCGAGTTGGGCCTTTGCCAAGCTCGAGGCCTGGCTCGAGCTGCGGCGTTCGTTTCTCGAAGAGGGGCAGGCGGACGATGGCTTCCTGTTCAATCGCATTCGCCGTGGCAGCCACATCACCCGCGAGCGGATAACCAAGCATGCGATCTACTACATTGCCCGGCAACGCGGCACCCAGGTCGGCGTGAAGATCATGCCCCACGATTTCCGCCGTTCATTCATCACCCGGGTGATCGAGGAACACGACCTGTCGATCGCGCAGAAGCTGGCGCACCACAGCAATATCCAGACCACCGCCAATTACGATGTGCGCGACGACAATGAGCGGCGGCGCGCTGTAGATCGTTTTGATTTGTGATAAAAATCTTATTAAACAATATGATATAGCTTATTATTGAAGTGAATTATAGAGTCGAGTTGCGTACCTTTGTCGCCCAGGTTCCGCAGGCTATTTCTCTGCAACTTGGTTATTCAGCACGCTCGGCCAATCAGAATCATTCACCGTGCCGAGTATCTGCAACTTGCCATCCGCCCCAACTGCCGCAAACAAGGCGCTGGTGTACTCGGCTTTGCGGGCGTTCTTGAAGCCGTTCTGGGCTTCAAAATCGCTGATGCAGCCACTGTGGGTGACCAGCACCAGATTGCGCTGCGCGGTCTTGTGCGCCAGCACCTCGGCACCCATGGTCGCGCCGCAGGCTGCCAGCCATTCCTGTTGGGGTACCACGTGGGCCGAGAGGTAGTGCGCGGTTTGCACCGTGCGGGTGGCCGGGCTGGTGAGCAGGTTGGTGTGCGCAAGCCCCAGGGTATCCAGGGCCTGGCCCACTTGCCGGGCCGCGTCCCTGCCGACTTCGGTGATGCCGTCGGCAGGGCCCAGGCAGGGGTTGCTCGACTGGTCACAGCGTTCGGCATGGCGTACCAGCACCACGATTTCCCCGGCCTGCCAGCGTTGCAACACACTGGCCTTTTGCAGCTGATTCCCTTGCGCCAGGAACATCGGTGATGCCGGCCAGGCAACGAACCCCATTACCAGTGCCGCTACCAGCAGGGTCAAGATGACAAGGGCCAACTTGCGCATCGGCTGTTTAATCAAGCTTTCACCGGATAACTTCGGTGTTGGGGACATAACCACAGCGTTCACCTGTAGAGCGTAGATACACCACTGAAATGATCCTGACGTTGCGCGTGCAAGGCGCTCGCAGGACAAATGATGTCGCGCACTGTAGGAGTCGGCAGGTGGCAGGCGAGTGAAACCAATGTGAAAAATTCGCTTTAGCCAGGAAGCAAGTGTTAACGGATGTAAATCATTGGCGTCAGTTGGCCGGACGCACCCTTGTGCGTGACCGTTGGTC
Organism: Pseudomonas sp. Irchel 3H3; assembly: GCF_900187635.1. Taxonomy (NCBI): domain Bacteria; kingdom Pseudomonadati; phylum Pseudomonadota; class Gammaproteobacteria; order Pseudomonadales; family Pseudomonadaceae; genus Pseudomonas; species Pseudomonas sp. Irchel 3H3. Next base: position 21,164 of record NZ_FYEC01000040.1, read on the forward strand.
AGTACAGTCCGGGGACTGTCGATCGTTGGTCGGGCCAGTCGACTAGTGCATGAGTCTTTCCATCAGCCAATGTGCAACAGGAGTCCGAGCATGTCCTATGTCGATGGTTTTCTAGCCGCTGTGCCCACGGCCAAACGCGAGGCGTTCCGCCACCATGCCGAGACCATGGCGCAGATCTTCAAGGAGTTTGGTGCACTGAACGTGAGTGAGTGCTGGGGCGACGATGTGCCCGAGGGCAAGCTGACGTCGTTTCCCCTGGCGGTGAAGCTTGAGGAGGGCGAAACCGTGGTGTTTTCCTGGATTCTGTGGCCCGATCGCCAAACGCGCGACGCCGGCATGGCCCGCTTCATGGCCGACCCGCGCGTGCATGAGCCGGGCAACCAGATGCCATTCGATGGCCAACGCATGGTGTTCGGCGGTTTCCAGCGGATTGTCGACGTCTAGCGTGTCGGGCCCGGGGTGTTCATTCGTGAGGACTGATCCGGCAACTCTTGCGGTTACGGATCTCCTCTTGCGAAGGCCGTTGCTTGACGAACTCGAACCGTGGTTCGCCTTCGTTGTAAGTCACCAGCCAGCCCCATTCCAGCTCTGACTCGTCCTGCCCTTGCCGGGGTGGCTCAGCCCACCAGGGTTCTTTACCGACTATCTGGCGCATGACGTTCTCCCGCTTATCCAGTGGGTTCGAGGGTGCAACTCAAGGGTGCGCTGGCCGGGCGTTGCAGCAGCGCCTGGTTGCCGTTCTGGGAAAAACTGTAGGAACCGCGCGCGTCCTGACCACTGTAGCGCTCCCCCGAGTCACTCGGCACCTGGGAGAGGGTGATCGAGGTCGTGGCCCAGCGCAGGTAGAGCACGTCCGGGCCGGCCTTGAAGTAGGTGGCGGCCACCAGCGCGTCAAGCCCGTTGCAATGAAACGCCAGCGGGCCATCGGTCAGCCGGCTGGGGTCTTTGGTCCTGACGATGGCGGAGCCCTGGCGCAACTGGTGGGCCCGCTCGGCATAGGCTTGGCGGATGCAGGCCTTGGGCTCGGCGGTGGAGGCGCACTGATTGCGATCCAGGGTCCAGTAGCGTTGGTCGGTCATGACCTTGTCCGGGCGCGGCACCGAGCGCTCATCAGTGAGGGCCAGGCGATACAGCCGGTACAGTTCGAGGTCCATGCGGGCCAGTTGCGGATCGCGGCAGATCAGCTTTTCCACCACCAGGCTGGCCTGGGCACACTCGAAACTGGTTTTGTACAGGGAGTCTGCCCAGGTACGTTCGCTGCTCACCGCACAGGCGCCGGTGGCGAGGAGGGTGGTGCACAGGGTCGTGAGCGTTTTCATGCTGGCTTCACTCAGATCATCAGGTACTGCCCGGGCAACGGTGAGCGCCATGATCCGCGTTATGGGTCTATCAGTGTAAGTCAGTGGGCAAAACTTGCCACCGGCACGGCCTACCGCAGGGCTGGTGGCCGCTGAGATAGACTGCACGGCAAGAGAGCAAGCGTGGGAGCGGTTGACATGGATTCGCTGATCACGGCCGCTGCCCGGGCACTGGCGGTGGGCGATCCGCTGGGGGCACTCAAGCTCGTCGCCTTGCGCGACGATCCGCCGGCGCTGGCCCTGCGCGGGATTGCCATGGCGCAGTTGGGCGACTTTGCGCGGGCGAAGGCCTTGCTGCGCCGGGCCAGCCATGACTTTGACCCGAACGAACGGGTGGCGCGGGCGCGCTGCGTGGTGGCTGAGGCCGAAATTGCCTTTGCCGCGCGGGACCTCGGCTGGCCGCAACCGGCCCTGGAGGCGGCGCGCGATTGCCTGCAACTGCACGGTGACCGGATCAATGCCGCCCATGCCCGCTACTTGCAGATTCGCCGGCTGCTGCTGATTGGCCAACTCGACGTGGCCGAGGGCCAACTCGCGGCACTGCTGCCGGGCACGCTGCCACCGGCGTTGCGGGCGATCCATGGGCTGATTGTCGCGGGTTTGGCGATCCGCCGTCTGGATGCCCCGGCGGCGCGCCTGGCCTTGGCCGCCGCCGAACAGGCCGCACGGTTGGCCGCAATCCCGGCGCTTGGTGCCGAAGTGGCAAGCGCCTGGCAGGTACTCCAGGCCCCGGCGGCGCGATTGACCAGCCAGGGCGCAGTACGACTGTTGGACCTGGAGGCCGTCCAGACGCTGCTAGGGTCCGGGGCACTGGTGCTCGACGCGCGTCGTTATCAGGTCCAGCAGCGTGATGCGCGGATTTCCCTGGCGGGCCGCCCGGTGTTGATGGCGCTGCTGACCGTGCTCGGCGAAGCCTGGCCGCAGGCGGTGCCCAGGGCTACGCTGATCGCTCGGGTGTTTCGCCTGAAACTCAGCGATGACTCCCAGCGGGTCCGTCTGCGGGTGGAAATCGGCCGCTTGCGTGCGATGTTGCGCCCACTGGCCCAGGTCACTGCAACCCCGGGCGGTTATGCCCTGGTGCTGCCTGCATCGGGCACGTTGGCGGTCCTGGCATGGCCCATCGAAGCGTCCCACAGCGAGGTGCTGGCGCTGTTGATGGACGGTGAGTGTTGGTCGAGCTCGGCCCTGGCCCTGGCGTTGGGCGTTAGCCAGCGCAGCGTGCAGCGGGCCCTCGAGGCGCTGGCGGCTGAGGGTAAGGCGCAAATGTTCGGCCGTGGTCGGGCGGCGCGCTGGACCCGCCCACCGATTCCGCGATTCGCGACCACATTGTTACTCCCGCTGCCCTGGTCCGGTGATTAGGCTCAAGGCTCACAACCCATACGAGGATCTCGTGATGAAACAGTCAGCCGCAAGCATAGTGCGTGAGTACGGGCCTTTTCCCGGGGTCGACAGCGTGCACGGCGTCACCTGGGACGGTGAGCGCGTGTGGTTCGCCAACAACCTGGGGCTGATCGCCTTCGACCCGGACAGTGGCGAGGCGCTGGATACGTTCGCGATGGCCGCCGATGCCGGCACCGCTTTCGACGGCCAGCACCTGTACCAGATTGCCGGGAATCAGATCCACAAAATCGACCCTGCCAGCGGACGGGTACTGGGCAGCATCCCGGCGCCCGGTGGCAGTGACTCGGGGCTGACATGGGCCGAAGGGTCGCTGTGGGTCGGTGAGTACCAGGACCGGCAGATCCATCAGATCGACCCCGTTTCGGGGGAAATCCTGCGGACCCTGCAATCGAACCGCTTTGTCACGGGCGTGACCTGGGTCGACGGTGAGTTCTGGCACGGTACCTGGGAGGGCGAGGAGAGTGAGCTGCGGCGGATCGACCCGCAGAGCGGCGAGGTGCTGGAGACCCTCAACATGCCCGCCGGGGTCGGAGTCTCGGGCCTGGAGTCTGATGGCGCCGAGCAGTTCTTCTGCGGCGGTGGCAACAGCGGCCGCGTGCGGGTGGTGCGGCGGCGCTGAAGCTCAGCCGTCGCCCGCCAGCGACTTCAGATAATCACCGAAGCCGCCTTGCGCACGGGAGTCCAGGCGGCTGCTGGTGCGCACGCGGTTGAGGGCAGTCCAGACGATGCTGGCACCGCTGCGTTGCAAATCCTCCACCAGGCAGACGTCCTCATGCGCCGGCAGCGGCCGGAATCCGCCGACGCGCTGATAGGCTTGCGCACACACCCCCAGATTGGCGCCGTGCACATGTCGGTGGCCTTCCCGGGATTGATACAGCGCCTGGTAGCGCTGGCGTACCGCCGGGCAATGGTCGGGGTGCCAGTCATCGATGCTGACCGTGCCACACACGGCATCGGCCTTGAATGCCAACTGCTGGCGCAGCCAGTTGCGGGGCACCCGGCTGTCGGCATCGGTACAGGCCAGCCAGCGCGCGCCCTGGTCGAGCATGTAGGCGGCGCCGGCCCGGCGGGCACACCCGACGTTACCGTCGTTGATCACCAGGGTCTGCACGCCACTGGCCTGGGCGATGGCTAACGAGCGGTCGGTGCAGGCATCCAGTACCACCAGGATCGCCACTGCTTCTCCAGCGCGTTCGACGTCGTGCGCGGCGCAGGCGAGGGCGTCGAGGCAGCGTTTGAGCAGGGCCTGTTCATTGTGAGCCGGGACGACGACGCCGATCATTGGATGGGTTCTTCGAGGTCAGGACGGTAGGGGCCTCGGCACCAGAGCTCGAGGATGAAATCGGGTTCCTCGTGGCGCACGGTACGCGGTAAATGCAGATGGGCATCGAGCATGGCGTGGACCTGCGCCCCGGTTTGCGGGCAGCCGGCAATGGGTTGCAGCCAGTGGCAGGCCAGGACCGCCCCCTGGGGACTGAGGCTCGCGCGGGCCTGGTCGATCACCTGGCGCCAGTCGTTACTGTCCAGGTAATAGCCCAGTTCACTGAGCACAATCAGGTCGAACTGGCCTTCGGGCCACTCTTCAGGCAACCGACCTTGCACCACCTGCACCTCGGGATACCCGGCCAGGCGTTCGGCGGCCAGGGCCACGGCGGTGTGGCTGAGGTCCATGCACAATAGACGGTCGCCGCGTTCGGCCAGGCCCAGGCTCAACTCGCCATTGGCACAGGCCGGCTCGAAGACCCGCCCATAGCGTTGGCGAGGTAACAAGGCTAGGGTCAGTGCCCGTTTGCGTTTTTCGTACCAGCGGCTGCGGAACGCCCATGGGTCCGGATTGGCACTGAACAGCTGTTCGAAGTAGATCGCCGACAGGCTCATAGAAACACCAGTTCAAAGGGTTGCAGCAGGCGTTCCAGCACTGCCGGGGGGAGAATGGCTGGCCGGCCGGTACTCGGGTCGGCCAACAGCTGGCTCTGGTGCGCAGCAATTGCCCGGCGCTTGCGCACCAGGAAACGCGGCGCGACCAGCAATTTGCGGGCGCGCAACCACGGCAGGCGGCGATCCTCCGGTTCTGCCCAGTGCCAGGCCCAGACGGGCACTTCCAGCAGATGGGCCTGGCGCGTACGGCAGGCACTGGCACAGGCGCGGCCCACGGCTTCGTGATCACAGTGGCCGTCATGGCGCCAGGTGGTGAGGACCTGGTCGTCCGGGCGAATCAGCGCGCAGAGTTGCTGCACCAGCTGCGTTTCGCTTTCGCCTACCGCGGAGTCGGCGAACCCCAGGCGCAACCAGTCAAGTCGTTGCGCATCCAGGCCCAGGTGCGCCAAGGCCCGGGCACTTTCCCGAGGCCGCTCGGCGCCGAGGCGCTCGGCGGGCCAGAGGCTGGACCCCGGGTGGCTGCCTTCCCCATCGGTGACCGAAATCATCAGCATGCAGGTGGCGTCGCTGGCCAGGCTGGCCAACAGTCCGCCGCACATCAGCACCTCGTCATCCGGGTGCGGGGCGACCACCACCAAGCGCCGGCCCCAAGGCAGGATCAGCTCTCGCGGCAATGACGGTACGGCTTGCAAGGCGCGGGATGCCTGCCACTGGGCCAGCGAGGTACCCGCGCCTTGAATCAGTGGGGCTGGGTCCTGGCTCATAGGCACCAGCCCCGCGGATCACGTCCGTGCAGTTGCCGGCCGAGTTCAGCCAGGTCGCGCTCGGCATGGCTCTGCCGGATAAATACCGGCAGGTCAGCGCTCAACCGGGCGAAGCGCGGATCGCGGCAAAAGGGCGTGGCGCCCAGTGCTCGTCCGACGTGCCATTGCACCTGGGCTACTGCTGCTTCCACCAGGGCGCGGGTCCGACGCACGGTAAATTCCGCATCGGCCTGGGGCTGAGCATCGATCCACGCGGCGCACTCGCGCAAACCGGACGCCGCGCTGGCGAGCGCAGCGTCGACGGCTCCCAGGTGTGCTTGCGCGTGGGGATCGTTGCGCGGTCCGGCGCAGGCGTGGTGCAGGACCTCGGCCAGGGTCCGCGCGGCGCCGTACCAGCAGGCGGCAATGCCGGCACCGCCATGCCAGAAACCGCAACGCTGCACATACGCACCGCTGTCCCCCACGCAGTGGGCGCGGGCGCCGTCGAGGTGGACACTGACGCTGGCGGTCGTGGCCATCCCGCGGGCCTGCCAGTCGTCACTGTCGATGCGCAGAGCGCCTTGGCTGAGTGCCAGCGCCACCAGTTGCGCACGGTCGTCTTCGTCCCAGGCGGTGAGCAAGGCATGGTCGATCTGCAGGGCGCCGGAGCACCAGGCTTTGGTCCCGCTCAATTGCACCGCCCCGTGCTCGCGACCGACGATTCGCACCCTGGCCGTTGGCGGCTCGGCCGCCCAGACGCCCCAGATGCCCGGGCTGTCCAGGTGCAGGGCATCCAGTTCGGCAAGAATCGCCTTGGCATCGGTGTGGCCTTCGAACAGCTTGAGCAGCGCCAGGTCATTGCCCGCTACCTGTGCCAGGGTGCGCCAGCGTTGCAAGGTCTGGCCCTGGCCGGGCAGCGGCAGGTCGGCCTGGCCGTCTGCCAGGCAGCGGCGCATGATCTCGGGTAACTGGCGATCAAGTTCCAGCGGCGCGGCGCGCTGGCCAAAGTCCTCGAGGATCTGCTCAAGCGAACTCCTCCCGTCCTGCGCTGTCGACCTGTTCATGCTGACTACTCCCTGCTGACCCAATGCGCTGGATGGCGAGTACCGCCGCCTTCATAGCATTGTGAGAGATCGGCATTTAAGGAGTTCAATCTGCTTTATCCGCTGCCGATGTCATCTATGATCAACAGATCCAGAACAACCCATGCAGCGTGCAACAGTGGGTGCGGCAGTACCTGCCGACATCCGGGCAGCGCCTGATAAAAAAACGAGAAGGCCGCCATGAGTGAACAACCGGGTACCCGCAGCGATCCACTGGAGCAAGGCCGACTGCGCTTGTTGATTGACGCGGTGGTGGACTACGCCATCTACATGATCGACCCCGAGGGCATCGTCGTCAGCTGGAACGCCGGCGCGGCGCGGATCAAGGGTTATGACGAAGCCGAGATCCTCGGTGCGCACTTTTCCAGGTTCTACACCCCAGGGGATCGCCAGGACGGCACGCCACAACGAGCCTTGCGCACCGCCATCGAGGAAGGGCGTTTCGAGGGCGAGGGCTGGCGGGTTCGCAAGGACGGCAGCCATTTCTGGTCCCATGTGGTGATCGACCCGATTCGCGACCCCCGGGGCAAGCTGCTGGGATTTGCCAAAATCACCCGCGACCTGACTGAGCGCAAGGCGGCCGAGGAAACCCTCAAGCAGAGCGAACAGCAGTTTCGCCTGCTGGTGCAGAGCGTCACCGACTACGCCATTTACATGCTCGACCCAACCGGGCGGGTCAGCAACTGGAACATGGGCGCCCAGCGGATCAAGGGCTACCTGCCGCAGGAAATCATCGGCCAGCATTTTTCAGTGTTCTATACCGCCGAAGACCGCACCGCGGGCGAGCCCGAACGGGCGCTGGAAGTGGCGACCCGCGAAGGGCGGTTTGAAAAGCAGGGCTGGCGCATGCGCAAGGACGGCACGCGCTTTCTCGCCCACGTGATCATCGACCCGATCCGCAGTGAAACCGGGTCGATCCTGGGGTTTGCCAAGATCACCCGCGACATCAGCGAAGCGACCCAGGCCCAGCGGGAATTGGAGATAGCCCGCGAAGCGCTGTTCCAGTCGCAGAAGCTGCAGGCCATCGGTCAACTCAGTGGCGGTATCGCCCATGACTTCAATAACCTGCTGACGGTCATCCTCGGCAACCTGGAACTGCTGCGCAAGCGCGCCGGGGAAGACCCCAAACTCCTGCAACTGCTGGACAACGCCGCCTTGGGCGCCCAGCGCGGGGTCTCGCTGACCCAGCGCATGCTAGCCTTTGCCCGGCGCCAGGAGCTCAAGGCAGAGTCGGTGGCCTTGCCCCATTTGCTGGAGAACATCACCGGCTTGCTGCGCAGCTCCCTCGGGCACCTGGTGACCATCCACTGTGATTTACCTCCCGACTTGCCGCCCGTGCAGGCGGACGTCAACCAGTTGGAGCTGGCGATCCTCAACCTGGCGACCAACGCGCGCGATGCCATGCCACTGGGGGGACGCATCCTGATCAACGCGGTGGATTCGCTCAAGGGGCATCCGATCCCGGCCCAATTGACGGGCCAGCGGTATGTCTGCCTGTCGGTCAGCGATAACGGGCACGGCATGGATAGCGAAACCCTGGCCCAGGCCACCGAACCTTTTTTCACCACCAAGGGCGTGGGCAAGGGCACCGGGTTGGGCTTGTCGATGGTTCATGGCTTGGCGGAGCAACTGGGCGGCTGCCTGATTCTTGGTAGCGAGCAGGGCCTGGGTACCACCGCGCAGTTATGGTTACCCCTGGCCGCCACCGCAGTGGCCCAGGCGTCCAGCGCACCCGACGCGGCGCAAGATGGGTTTACCCGCCTGTGTGTGCTGCTGGTGGATGACGACAGCCTGGTGTTGACCAGCACCTCGTTGCTGCTCGAAGACCTTGGGCATCGGGTGATCTGTGTGACGTCGGGTACCGAGGCCCTGCAGGTGTTCAAGAAACGCAGCGACATCGACCTGGTGATCACCGACATGGCCATGCCGCTGATGGATGGCGCACAACTGGCCGCAGCCATCCGCGAGCTGCACCCTGACATGCCGATCATTCTCGCCACCGGCTTCGCCCAGCGCCTGGACGGCTTCGTCGCCCACTTGCCGCGTCTGGCCAAACCTTTTACTCAACTGAACTTGATGGAAATCCTTAACAAGGCAATGCGCTGAGCTGTGGTGGCAGGTAACGATGGCGGACTACCGGCGGGCCTCTGGGGTGTTGGATTAGACCGAGTACATATCCATTTTTGCGGTAACGGCCTCCTATGGTTCCGCTTTTACAGCGGCTCACTTTTGGAGGAGCCCAAAAGTAAGCAAAAGGCTCTTGCCCCACCACTCGGCACCTCGCTTAGGCTCGGTGTTCCCTCACTCCGGCTTGAATCCGTGGGCCGCCGCCACGCGCCATCCATGGCGCGGGGCGGCTAACCCGGCGTCCTGCCGGGTTACCCACGGCTTCAAGCCTGCGTTCGGCCAGCGTGGTTAACGGGGCGCCCAGGATCAAGAGCCAGAGCCAAAGCGAAAGCAAAAGCCAGATCAAAAGATGGCTGACTTCGTCAGCGTCTTAGGAAGTAGAAGCTACACCGCGCATGCCCTAGCGATCAGGTCGGCTTTTAGGCCGCCTCGCTTTGTTTTTGATCCTGGGCGCCCCGTTAACCACGCTGGCCGGAGTCCGATATTGATTTGGGGGGTAAACCGGCAGGACGCCGGTTTAGCCGCACTGGGCCAGGGAAGGCCCATTGCGGCGGCCCCCCAAATCAATGTCGGAGTACGGGCATGCCGAGCCTAAGCGAGGCACCGAGTGGTGGGGAAAGAGCGTTTTGCTTACTTTTGCGCTGTCCAAAAGTGAGCCGCTGTAAAAGCGGAACCATAGGAGGCCGTTACCGCAAAAATGGATATGTACTCGGTCTAATCCAACACCCTGGTCGGCCCACAGCCGCAAGCGGGCGCCCGCGATGGTCGTGAACGCTGACGCATATCTCCTGAATAAATGCGGCGCCCTCAGGTTTTTCGCGAGCGAGCTCGCTCCTACAGAAGCCCAATCCCACAGCTCCCTCTATCCCGGCACCAGGTCCGGGCGGATGTACTCGGGCGACAACACGTTCAACCAGAACAGGATCATGTTGACCATGATAGTCACCACCACCAGCAAACCAATGCCCCACACCGCTGCGGCGTACAACAACCCGCGGTCCTGATTCAGGCGCATGAACTTGGGCAACCCGATAAACAGAAGGTAGCTGGTGTAGGCCCCGGCGAGCATCAGCGCGCTGATGGCCAGCCAGCGATTGGGGTACAGCGCGCTGATCCCGGACAGGAAAAACGGGGTCGCCACGTACGCCGCAAAGCCGATGCACTGGTTGAGGTTCGGCCGGGCCTCGAAGGCGCGCGACATCCAGCGGATAAACCCGCCCATCAAGGCTGTGCCCAAGACCATCGCCCCGTACATCAGCAGGCACAGTTGCAAGGCGCTGTTGAAGCTCAGTCGCACGGTTTCATCTTCGGCCAGGCTCCAGCCGACCCAGGTGGTGCCGATGAACAGGCACAGGGTCGGCAACAGCGCCAACAGCAGCAGGTGGGCCAGGTAGTGTCTGGGGTGTTGCTCTTCTTCGCTGCGGATCTCGGTCCAGGCAAAGTCCGGATGGGTAAAGAGTCTGACGATATGGGGTTTCATGACTGCCTCCAGTCGGCATCAGCCGAAAACGGCCTCTTATAGGTATGGATGCAAGGCAGCAGTCAGGGTTTCAAGTTTTTAGCCTTGTAGCGCTCGTAACCGACCAACAGCGGCTGGGTGCTTAAGCCGTGGAGCAGAATGCTCAAGGCCACCACCGACAGAGTGAAGTGGGTAGACACCGCCGCCACCTGGGCATCGAGCCCGTGGTTGAGGGCGTAGAACAGGTAAAACAGACTGCCGATCCCGCGAATGCCGAACCAGCCCACCAGCAGGCGCTGGCGCATATCGAGCAGCTTGCCCCAGGGCATTAGCAGCACACTCAATGGGCGGATCAGCACGAACAGCGCCAGGGCCACGGGCAGGGCGCGCCAGTCCCAGTGCGTGAGCAACACCACGCCCAGCAGCGTCACCAGGAACACCTCCATGGCGCGTTCGACGATGCTGCCGAATGACAACATGTCGCCCATCATGATACCGGCCGCGACCTGGCCGTCCGCCAACGCCTGCCGATCACCGTGGATCGCGTGTTGTGGCTCGACATGCTGATGCCCGACCAGCGGCTGCACCAGGTGTTCGGCCGGCGTACGGGCGCCGGTCAGGCGCACTTCGGCCTGGCGCAAGCCCAGCCCGGCGGCAAATACCGAGAGAAACCCGTAGCCTTCGATCGCCTCGGCCGCCACATAGGCCAGGGCAATCAAGGCCAGGCTCAAGTAGTCGTTGGGGGACAGGGTGCTGTCGTCATTGCGGATGCGCATCGACAGGGTCAGGCGGCCCAGCCCACGGCCCATCCAGTAACCGGTCAACAGCCCTGCAGGCACCGCCCAGAGCAGATCGCGCAGCAGCCATTCGGTCAGCCACGCGCTGTCATCGCGCAGCAGCAGCAAGCCGAGAATCACGAACGGGAACGCCACCCCGTCATTGAGCCCCGACTCGCCCGACAGGCCAAAACGCACCCGATCGTAGTCCTTGGCATCGGTGACTTGCACCAGTGACGCCAGGACCGGGTCGGTCGGAGCGAGGATGGCGCCAATCAGCATCGACACCCCCCACGGCAAACCCAGCAGGTAATGCAGCAACAGGCACACACCGACGATGGTCAACACCATCACCGGCCCGGCCAGGCCGTAGGCAATGCGCCAGGCGCGGTTGGCCAGTGGCAGGCGCAACTTCAGGCCGCCGACAAACAGCGAAAACAGCACCGCGACTTCACTCAGGTGCTCCAGCCAGAAAGACGCCTGGGCGATCTCCAGCTGCAACAGACCCAGGCCCGAGGGCCCGATGGCGACGCCCAGGATCAGGCACACCGCCGAGGTGGTCACCGGCAGCCAACGCAGATAGGAAGAGGTCAGTGCCAGGGTCAGCAAGACCGCCCCCAGCACTGCCATCCATAGAATGAAATTCATCGCCGCACCCTCTATCCCCCTGTGACAACAGGGGGCAACGGGGAATTCAGCGCCGGTTGCGCAAGTAGCGCCCCCTGGCCTTGCGGGCACCCTTCATATCAGGTGGGCCCGTCAGCAAACGGTACCGTCCAGGTGCAAGACCGCACCGGTCACGCTGGCCCCGGCGCTACTGGCCAACAGCAGCAGAGGACCGTTGAGTTGCAACAACCGCTCGTGGTTGGCCCGGTCGACACCCGGGGCGATGACGTTGACCCGAATTCGGTGCGGCGTCAGTGACTCGGCCATCGCCCGGCTCATCCGGATCAGACTGCTGTGGGGCCGCAGGCACGGATTGGGTTCGCTGATAGGTCGCGGTGGCGGGTCGATATTGACAATGCTGCCACCACGTTCCGCCACTATCATGCGCTGGCTGGTGCACAGTGCGACATCGTTGAACTCGCTGTCATGCTCGCGCTCGGCACTGTTGTTGATCAGCACATCGACACTGCCGAACCGCACTTGCACCGCATCCAGTGCGGCCTCGATGCTGGCGCGACGGCGGCTGTCCAGGGGCACGGTCAAGACCTGCGCACCTTCCCATTGCAGGTCTGCCGCCAGTTGCTGGACTTGCCGTGGATGCTGGGCACCGAGCACTACGCGGGCACCGGCCCGGCTGATCAGGCGAGCAAAGTGTTCGCCCAGGCGAGTGGCCGCGTCGGCCACCAGCACCGTCTTGCCGGCCATGGAGAACGGCTGCAGCAGATCGCTCATGGCCGTACCTCCACCAAGGTCGCGGCGCGCGGCGGCGGGGGGCTTGCCGTCGAGGAATTGATCCCGGCTTCGGCCGCGAGCTGGCGCAGGCTCATCGACTCGAAGCCGTTGCGGGAAATCAGTTTGATGGCGGCCAGGCGGATGTTGGTTTCAGTCATGTTCATGGGCAGGCTCCAGCGCTCATCAAGCGTGGCTAGTGTCGCCCCGCCAGAGGGTGGCGGGGCGGACGCTTATTGCAGGTTGCCGGCGACCGCAATGGTCTGGGCAGTGATGTAGTTCGACTCGGGCGAGCAGAACAGGTACACCGCATCGGCGGCTTCCTGTGGCGTCCCGGCGCGGCCCAGGGGGTTGCGCTGGGAGTGGGACTTGGCCGCTTCCGGGCTGATCCCGACGCGGATGTCCCGGCCTTCGATGTTCACGGTGGCGCCAGCGTTGGCGTCGGCCCGGGTCATGCGGGTCTCGATATAGCCGAACGCCACGGCGTTCACGTTGACCTTGAAACGGCCCCATTCGCGGGCCAGTGAGCGGGTCATGCCGATCACCCCGGCCTTGGCCGAGGAGTAGTTCATTTGCCCGGCATTGCCGTTGAGGGCCGAGGTCGAGGAAATGTTCACCACTTTGCGGAACACTTCGCGCTCTTGCGCAGCTTCTGCCAGGGCCTGGGCCTTGATGATCGGATAGGCCGCACGCAGGATGCGGAAAGGCGCTGTCAGGTGGCAGTCGAGGATCGCGTGCCACTGCTCGTCGCTCATCTTCTGAATCACGTCGTCCCAGGTGTAGCCGGCGTTGTTGACGATGATGTCGATGCCGTTGAAGTGGTCCATCGCGGTCTTGATATAGCGGTCGGCAAAGTCCGGGGCGCTGACGTTGCCGTGGCAGACGGCGGCTTGGCCACCCATTTGGCGGATCAGCTCCGCGGTTTCGTGGGCCGGGTCGGCATCCAGGTCGTTGATCACGATGCGTGCGCCTTCACTGGCCAGCTTCAGGGCGATCTGTTGCCCGATACCGCGACCGGAGCCGGTGACCAGTGCCACTTTGCCTTCGAGTTTTGCCATGGGTGTAGCTCCTCTGTTATGGGTTGGGTTTACAGGGCGATCACAGCGTCACCAACAATCCTGGTCTCGCCGTATTGGTTGGTGGTGCGGACCTGGACCTTGATGCATTGCTCGCCGTGGGCTTGAAAACGCTCGACCACCGTGCCGGTACAGGTGATCTGGTGACCGAGGTGGGTGATGCCCAGGAAGCGCACGGAAAATTCGCGCAATTGACGCTGATCGACCCACTGGGTCAGCAAACGCCCCAGGTAGGCCATCGACAACATGCCGTGGGCGAAGACATCGGGCATGCCGGCCTTGCGTGCGTAGTCGGTGTCGATGTGAATCGCGTTGTGATCGCCCGAGGCGCCGGCAAACAGCGCCAGGGTGGTGCGGTTGATCGGGTTCAGCGTCAGGGGTGGCAGTTGCTCGCCGACCTTGATTTGTTCCAGGCTGATGGCATTCATAGCTGTTCTCCGCTTCAGCTGTTGCGCTGCACAAGCACGCTGCGCAGGTCGGCGACGTGTTCACCGCGTTGATTGGTGACTCGGGTTTCGCGCACCACAAATTCCAGGGCGCCGGCTTTTTTGTCGTAGATGTCGGCGATCCGCACTTCAAAGCGCAGGGTGTCGCCGGCATAGGCCATGCGGTGATAACGAAAGGACTCTTCGCCGTGCAGGATGCGTGCGGTGACGATGCCCAACTCTTCCCGCCAGGCGTTGGACGGCATCTGCAACTCCAGCGAGAACAGAAAAGTCGGCGGCAGCGGCAAGCTCGGGTGCCCGGCATCGCGGGCGGCCTGTTCGTCGAAATAGATCGGGTTGGTTTCCCCGGTAGCCTTGGCGAAAAAGCGCAGTTGTCCGGCTTCGGCGGTGGCGAGGAAGGCGGGCAGTTGCCGGCCAATGTGGTGCTTGTCGATCATGGCAATGACTCCGTGGTAGGCAGGCCGTGTCAGTTTTTCTGGTACACGGTGACGACACAGGCGCCACCCAGGCCCAGGTTGTGCTGCACCGCGATGCGTGCGCCCTCGACCTGACGCCGGTCGGCGCTGCCACGCAGTTGATGGGTCAGCTCGTAGCACTGGGCCAGGCCGGTGGCGCCCAGCGGGTGGCCCTTGGAAAGCAGGCCGCCAGATGGGTTGGTCACCCATTCGCCGCCATAGGTGTTATCGCCATCGTTGACCAGTTGCTCGGCGCCGCCTTCGGCACACAGGCCCAGGCCCTCGTAGGTCAGCAGTTCGTTTTGCGCAAAACAGTCGTGCAACTCGATCACGTCGATGTCTTTGGGGCCGATCCCGGCCTGGTTGTAGGCCAGTTGCGCGGCCATGCGGGTCATGTCGAAACCCACCACGCGGATCATGTCCTTGGCGTCGTAGGTGCTGGGCAGGTCCGTGGTCAGGGCCTGGCCGGCTATCAGCACGTCAGTACGCAGCCCGTGTTTTTTCGCGAAGGCTTCGGAGACCACAATGCTGGCAGCCGCACCGCAGGTCGGTGGGCAGGCCATCAGGCGGGTCATCACGCCTTCCCACAGCACAGGGGCGCTCAGCACCTCTGCGGCACTGACCACGTTGCGAAACACCGCCAGCGGGTTGTTGGCCGCATGACGGCTGGCCTTGGCGCGGATTTTCGCGAAGGTCTCAAGGCGCGTGCCGTACTTCTGCATATGGGCGTAGCCGGCCCCGCCGAACTGGCGGATGGCGTTGGGCAGGTCCGGCATGCCCACCAGTTCGTTGGTCACACTCAGGGCCCGTTCGGTGGCCGGTGCACGATCGCTCCAGGCCGACTTCAGTGCGCCGGGGTTCATTTGCTCGAAGCCAAATGCCAGGGCGCATTCCACGGCGCCGCTGGCCACGGCCTGGCGAGCGAGGAACAGAGCCGAGGAGCCGGTCGCGCAGTTGTTGTTGACGTTGATCAGCGGGATGCCGGTCATGCCGACCCGATACAGGGCTTTCTGGCCGCAGGTGGAGTCGCCATAGACGTAGCCGGCATAAGCCTGCTGAACATCGCTCAACTGAAGGCCAGCGTCCGCCAGGGCCAGGCGGATCGCCTGCTCGCCCATTTGGTCGTAGGGGTCGTTGGTTCCGGGCTTCTTGAACTGGATCATGCCGACGCCCGCAACGAATACCTTATTGCTCATCGAGTGGTTCCTTATTGTTGTTCAGGGTTCAGAGCTTGCGCGCGATCATTTCGCGCATGACTTCACTGGTGCCGCCGTAGATCCGGTTGACCCGCATGTCGACAAAGGCCCGGGCGATCGGGTACTCGAGCATGTAGCCGTAGCCGCCGTGCAGCTGGACCATGTCATCGATGCATTTCCACAGGGTTTCGGTGGTGTAGAGCTTGGCGATCGCCGCCTCTTCAAGCGTCAGCCGGCGACGCATGTGTTCGCCCAGGTAGTAATCGACCATCACTCGCATGGCGGTGGCCTGAGCCTTGATGTCAGCGAGTTTGAATTTGCTGTTCTGGAAGTCCCAGACCGTCTGGTTGAAGGCCTTGCGCTGCTTGACGTACTCGAGTGTCTGTTCCAGCAGGCGCTCCAGCTTCGCGGCGGCGGACACGGCAATGGAGAAACGTTCCTGGGGCAGTTCCCCCATCAGGTAGGCAAAGCCCTGGCCCTCTTCACCGAGGCGGTTGGCGACCGGTACCCGCACGTTGTCGAAAAACAGCTCGGCGGTGTCTGCCGCAGGCTGCCCGACTTTCTCCAGCTTGCGTCCGCGCTTGAAACCGGCACGGCTGGCTTCCACGGCGATCAGGCTGATGCCCTTGGCGCCGGCTGCCGGGTCGGTCTTGCACACGACGATCACCAGGTCGGCGCTCAAGCCGTTGCTGATGAAGGTCTTGCTGCCGTTGATCACGTACTCGTCACCGTCGCGCACCGCACTGGTACGCACGGCCTTGAGGTCGCTGCCGGTACCGGGTTCGGTCATGGCGATGGCGAGGATGGTTTCGCCGCTGCAGATCCCGGGGAGCCAGCGTTGTTTTTGTTGTTCGTTGCCGCAACGATTGATGTAAGGGGCGATGACATCCGAATGCATGCCGAAGTAGGCACCGCTGACACCTGCCCGGGCGAACTCTTCGTTGAATACCGCACAGTGGCCGAAGTCGCCGCCACCGCCACCGTATTCGGTAGGCAGGGTGATGCCCAGCAAGCCTTCGCGACCCGCCTTGAGCCAGGTTTCGCGGTCGACCTGGCCGGCCTTGTCCCAGGCGGCTTGGCGCGGCAGGCATTCACGCTCGAAAAAACGCCGCACGGTGGTGCGGAACATTTCATGGTCGTCGCGAAAAACGGTTCGGGCGATATGCACTCTGGGCTCCTCAATGTTCGTCGGCCAGCAGCGATCCGCCATGGCCAGGCGCAGACGCAAAGGCACGTGTTGCGCCTTTGATTTGAGCACTACGATAGGGGGAGGGCACCGAGGCAAACGCCACCCGAGGCGGGTGGCAAAGAGAAAAAACCTGCGCCAGTGCGCTGGGGAAAAGGCCGGAGCAAAGCGAGCCGGCAACGATGACGCGTGGATTCAGGATGGCCGCGGCGCTCTCCGGACCTTCGCGAGCAGGCTAGCCCACAGTAAATCTATGGGACGGGGCTTGCCTGGGATGGCCATAGGTATCTACACAACTTTGTAGCGGCCTCTGGGGTGTTGGATTAGACCGAGTACATATCCATTTTTGCGGTAACGGCCTCCTATGGTTCCGCCTGACGGCGGCTCACTTTTGAACAGCGCAAAAGTAAGCAAAACGCTCTTTCCCGGTATGACTCACCCACATGGGTTACAAATCAGTTCAAGCACATAGGTAACAGTTATTAACTGGCATGGTCGATTTCGCGAGGATCTGACCATGCCCTGGAGAGAGCTGAAACCTATGGATCGAAAAGTGATGTTCATCGCTGCCTATCTGGCGGACAAACACACCTTCAGCAAGCTGTGCAGTGACTACGAGA
>NZ_FYEC01000064.1:0-1238 GCF_900187635.1 Pseudomonas sp. Irchel 3H3
GGTCGATTTCGCGAGGATCTGACCATGCCCTGGAGAGAGCTGAAACCTATGGATCGAAAAGTGATGTTCATCGCTGCCTATCTGGCGGACAAACACACCTTCAGCAAGCTGTGCAGTGACTACGAGATCAGTCGAAAGACTGGCTATAAATGGGTCGAGCGATACAAAGCTGAAGGGCCTAGTGGGCTTGAGGAACGCAGCCGTTGCCGGCACAGCCAGAGCTACGTGGTGCCTGTCGCTGTTAGGCAGGCAATCATCGAGCTTCGGTCTATCGGAGAAACAACTCCAGGGCCTAAGAAGATCCAAAATGACTTGCTCAAGCGCTTTCCCGATCAGGATCCGCCGTCAAAAACGACCATCTACAACATCCTTAAGGCAGCCGACTTAATTACGCCGCAGCGTGTACGACGGCGTGTCGCGGTCTATCCCAAACCTTTGAGCAAGGCAGAAAAACCTAATCAGCTCTTTAGCGCGGACTACAAGGGCCAGTTTCTGACGGGCGCCGGAGTTTGGTGCTATCCACTGACGATCATGGATCACGCCAGCCGTTTTCTACTGGCCTGCCAGAGTATGTCCAGTACCAATCTGAAGGAGACCCAACAGACCTTTGAGCGAGTTTTCCGCGAGTACGGGTTGCCGGAGCGTATTCGGACTGACAATGGTGTGCCATTTGCCAGTACCGGCCGTGCCGGGCTGTCGCAGCTGTCGATATGGTGGCTGCGACTAGGGATTATTCCTGAGCGAATTGAGCCTGGCCGTCCGGACCAGAATGGGCGTCACGAACGCATGCACCGAACGCTGAAAAGTACCTTGCCTCAACCGCCCGCCATTCCTTGGGAGGCTCAGCAGAGACAGTTTGACCGCTTTATGCAGCACTACAATTATGAGCGGGGGCACGAGGCGCTTGACCAGAAAACGCCTGCTTCCTGCTATTCACCCTCGACTCGGAGTTACCCGGAAAAGTTGCCTGAAATGGGGTATGCGAGCCACGTGGAGTGTTACCTGGCTGATAGTAATGGAATCATTAATCGAGCAGGTCTGCGGATTTATATAGCCAATGTGCTTAAGCATCAGACCATTGGAATGGAGATGATCAGTGATGATGTGTGGGAGGTGATATTCGGTCCGGTAATCCTAGGCCGGGTCTATGCTAGAGAGGCAAAGAACGGGTACGTGTCGATAAAAGTGTTACCTATGTAAAGGTACTTTTTTGTAACCCATGTGGTTGTCCCGTACAT